>CAYXFJ010000050.1:13706-14626 GCA_964464265.1 uncultured bacterium | reverse complement strand
ATGTTGACTCTATAGGGAAAAATTTTTATCTTCTTTGATAACATTTATTTAGAATAAAAAATGAAACTGCAAAAAGGCAAAATACTGTGGGTTGATGACGAGATCGATCATCTTAAATCCCATATCGTTTTTCTGGAGGAGCGCGGCTACTCAGTCACTCCTGTAGCGAATGCTCAAGATGCCATCTCCCTTATTGAAAAAGAACGTTTCGATCTTCTTCTGCTGGACGAGATGATGGCCGGCATGGATGGGATACAGGCCCTTTCAATCATAAAGGACAGAATGCCTTCACTCCCGGTGATCATGGTCACCAAAAGCGAAGAAGAAAATGTGATGGAAGAGGCCATAGGTGCGGATATTGAGGAATATCTCACCAAACCCGTAAATCCCAGCCAGATATTTTCTTCGTGCAAGCGTATACTTGAAAAAAAGCGCATCTCGAGGGACAGGCTGACCCGTGAATACACCAGTGAGTTCACAGAGATATCCGACCTCCTCGATGGCGAAATGACCCCTGAAAAATGGATCGCAATTCATGTAAAGCTCTCCGAGAGACAACTCGACCTCGATCAGCATCCGGATCTCGGGCTTCAGCAGACACTCTTGGATCAGCGAAAAGAATGCAATATTTCTTATGGCAGGTTCATTGAATCGCAATACGAATCCTGGGTGAATACAGCCGGACGTCCTCTCATGTCACCCGATCTTTTCGCGAAGTATATTTTCCCGTATCTGCAAAAAGAGCTGGGTTTGCTATTCATCCTTATCGACAATCTCAGACTGGATCAATGGCTGACCCTGGAACCCCTGCTGTATGATCACTTTTCAATCACGCGGAATTATTATTTCTCGATTCTGCCTACAGCCACGCCTTACAGCAGGAACAGTATTTTTGCTGGGTTGATGCCCGCTGAGATCGA
>CAYXFJ010000050.1:1567-13647 GCA_964464265.1 uncultured bacterium | reverse complement strand
GAAGGCGATGAAGATGAAACCAGCCGCAACCGTTACGAACAGGATCTGATGATGCATCAGATGAAACGGTACGGAATACCAGGACAGGACAAAGCGAAGTATATCAAACTGCTGAATCCGGACGAGGGAAAACTTGTCCGCAAGAATATCGATTCTGTTCTTAATACTCAGTTCGTAGCTATGGTTTTCAACTTTGTCGATATACTCGCGCACAGGAGGAGTGATTCCCAGCTTATAAGGGAAATCGTACCTGACGAATCCGCATACCGTTCCCTGACCCGAACGTGGTTTGAACATTCATCTCTCTTCCAGATCATGAAGGCAGCGTCAAAGGCCGGGATGAAGATCGTGCTCACATCCGACCACGGGTCCATCCGTGTATCCCGGGGGACAACGGTTTATGCAGACAGACAGACTTCCACGAATCTGCGTTACAAATACGGGCGCGGTATCCGGGGAGAACCCAAACATCTGTTCGAAATGAAGGAACCGAAACGTTTTGGTCTTCCTGCCAGCAGAATTAACACAAATTACCTGATTGCCAAGGAAGATTTCTATTTCGTGTACCCGACCCATTACCACCATTATCTTACCCTGTACAGGGACAGCCTTCAGCATGGCGGTATTTCTCTCGAAGAAATGATACTGCCTGTCGTCTTGCTGGAAGAACGTCTATGATTTCTCCGGTAATGGAATCTTTCGAGGTGATCTCAGGAAGCCCGTATGAAACGCGCCGATGGGGAAGTACCCTGAGCATACTTCTCCGCTCCGGAGATGTGGTGGCACTGGTCGGGGAACTGGGAAGCGGCAAAACAACACTGGCTCAGGGCATATGCGAAGGTCTCGATGTGATGGACGCGGTGACGAGTCCCAGTTTCACACTGGTACAGGAATACCATGGAAGGGTGCCTGTTTTTCATTTCGATTTTTACAGGCTTGAGACCCTGACGGATATTGAGGGAATCGATATAGACAGCTATCTCATGGCCGAAGGCATCTCCATTATCGAATGGGCTGAAAGGGCTTATCCCTTGCTGCCTCCGGACCGTTTCACTGTTGAACTGCGGTCCGGAGAATCCAGCGGAGAGGATACAGGCATGCGCATTCTATCGTTCAGGGGCCCGGTGAATCGCGGAATATCCGGATTGCGGACATGAAGATACTGGGCATAGAAACAGCCACATCTGTATGCGCTGTGGGAATAGCGGACGCATCCGGATTCGTGGCGGAATACAAACTGCACCAGGCGCATTCCCATGCAGAGTTTCTGCCGGAAGCGGTCAGAAAAATCATGGAAGATTCGGGAGTGGAGCCGGCAGGACTGAACGGTATCGCGATCTCAATAGGTCCCGGTTCCTTCACCGGCCTGCGCATAGGCCTGGCATTTGCCAAAGGTCTGGCATTCGGCTGGAAACTGCCGCTCATCCCGGTTTCCACGATGGCAGGGCTGGTTTCACAGATCCCACCGGTGGTTGAGAATGTCTGTGTGCTGATCGTAGCAAGGCGCGATGAAGTTTATCAGGGTTGCTATCAATGGAATGAGAGATGGGAACCTGATGGAAGTATTCATACAGTTGCCGGACAGGATATCGGAAAAAACATGACAGGTGAATGTCTTTTCGTGGGTGATGGGGCAAAAGTATTCCATGACATGATTGTGCGCAACCACCCGAAGCCGCATTTCCTCGCAGGATCTTTTTCCCTGCCCGGAGGCTACGGTATTGCAGAGGAAGGCGGTCGTGTACTCGAATCCGGTAGAATCCCCGATGCCGATACTCTTGTTCCCTATTACATAAAACGGTTTCAGGGTATTGCTTAGCAATGGAACAGCCATGTTGTACCGCCCGATGAAAATAAAGGATCTCGATCTAATCATGGAGATTGAGAAAAAGTGTTTTGCATCTCCCTGGAGCCGTAAGAGTTTCGAGAAGGAACTGGAAAAGAAATACGGATTGTCTATGGTTGCTGAGAGCGACAGTGTCGTGGCAGGATATCTGGTGGCCTGGCTGATCGTTGACGAGATCCATGTGGCCAATCTGGCCGTGCATCCGGATTTCCGGAGGCAGGGGATTGCGGAAGCTATGATGAGAAAACTTATCCATTCGTCCGGTACCTTTGTCTGGATGGGACTGGAAGTCAGGCGTTCCAATACGGCAGCGCGGGCACTCTATTCGAAACTTGGATTCCTTGAAGTTGGAATAAGAAAAGGGTATTATCAGCCCGATGGCGAGGATGCGATTCTCATGGCCAGGGAATTGAACAACAATCCAGGAGCATAGAAAATGGTATGGTTCAAACGCGATAAACCGGGATTGACTCCTCAGATGAAAAAGGAGATGCCCGATGGTCTCTGGATCAAATGCGAAGGTTGCGGAGAGATCATCTATACAAAAGTACTCATTCAGAATTCATATGTCTGTAACCGGTGTGAATGCCATTTCAGGATAGAGGGCAACGATTATATCCGGCTGCTGCTTGATCCAGGGTCCTTTAAAGAGAAATATGCGGACATGGAATCTGTAGATTTTCTGAATTTCAAAGATACAAAACGCTATTCTGACCGGCTGAAAAGTGTCAGACAGAGCACGGGCTTAAAAGATGCCATACGCGTGGGTGAAGGCCGTATAGGGAATACCCCTGTCGTTTTTGGGGTTATGGATTTTTCTTTCATAGGCGGAAGTATGGGATCTGTAGTGGGAGAGAAAGTGGCCAGAGCTGTAGACCTGGCCTATGAAAAGAAATTGCCGCTGATCATTGTGTCCGCGTCCGGAGGTGCCCGGATGATGGAGTCCATTATATCTCTTATGCAGATGGCGAAAACAGCTTCACGTCTGGCCAGATTTTCAGACAGCGGCGGTCTCTATATCTCAATACTGACCAATCCGACAACCGCTGGAGTTGTGGCGAGTTATGCCATGCTGGGAGATATTCATATTGCAGAACCCGGAGCTTTGATCGGATTTGCGGGTCCGCGTGTGATCAAACAGACCATAGGACAGGACCTGCCCGAAGGTTTTCAGAGAGCCCAGTTTCAGCTGGAGCACGGATTTATCGACAGGATAGTCAACCGAAAGGAAATGAGGGAGACGCTGATCAAAATACTCACTTTTTTTATTGAGCCTCAGGGAAAGAAACAATGAAGCCAAGACCTGTATTCCTGGTGACCAATGACGATGGTATCGAAGCAAAGGGTCTTCATGTTCTTGCAGAGGAATTAAAAAAAACCGGTGATGTGATTGTTGTAGCTCCCTCCAGGGAGAGAAGTGCTGTGGGCCATGCGATCACCCTGTCCGATCCCCTCAGGGTCTGGGAATATCCCATGAACTTCGCCCAGAGTGCCTATGCTGTGAATGGAACCCCTGCGGATTGTGTCAAGATAGCCTGCTGGGCGATCATGAAGAAGAAACCGGATGTGATCGTATCCGGCATCAATCTGGGCGCCAATACAGGTATCAATACTATCTATTCAGGAACCGTGTCCGCAGCTACGGAAGGAGCCATTCTGGGAATACCCTCATTTGCGGTCTCACTAGCGACCTATCATGATCCGAACTTCGGTTATGCGGCAAAATTTGCAGGAAAGCTGAGCCGGTTTCTGCTGGAGAAAGGACTTCCGAAAGGGATTTATTTGAACGTGAATGTGCCTCCCTGTCCGGAGGAGGAAATCAGGGGTGTTGCCATCACACGCCAGGGGCAAGCAATTTTCAAGGAAAAATTCGACCGCCGCATCGATCCTCATGGCAGGGTCTACTACTGGCTCACAGGGCAGAAACTCGGCAGAGAAACGCATACCGATGTGGATGACGGGGCGGTCCAGGCAGGTATGGTTTCTGTCACTCCCGTTCATTATGATCTGACCTGTTATGATATCATTGAATCGTTGAAAAAATGGAACCTGGGGGCGTGATCAGGGACCGGAATCCTTTTATTGTCATGCAGGTATAGAGAAGAAAGCGCGGTTTAAAAATGCGGGACAGAAGTATGAAGGAAACCCTGTTAAAACTCACGAGAGACCGGATCGCTCTTTCAGAATTTTTGAAGAACGTTAAGAAGCTTCAAAAAATGAGCGGAAAAAGCCGGTTGTCCCAGCAGGTCCGTTCCCTGAATGCGGGTGAGATCCGGAAACTCGAGAAGCAGGGCAATGATGCGGAAGAATGGAAGAAAATAAAGGTTCACCAGAAATTTGTTCCTGATTTTATCAGTAACTCGAGATTCCTGGGTTCCTGTGTTCTGGGAAGGTTCAGCGGAAAACCCATGCATATCGAATCCGGCATGGCGCATCCTTCAGGTATTTACAATAGCCTTCTCTCGAACACGGAAGCGGATGACTGTCTTGTGCTGGACTGCCGACTGGTCCATAATATAATCATAAAGAGCGGAGCGGTGCTTTTCGATATGGGAAGTGTGGCAGCCTCCGGATCCTGTGCTTTCGGGAACGGTGTTAATATCGCCATCGGGCCGGAAGTCGGTGGCAGGGAAATACTTACCTATGCGGAAATCACATTGCCCGTTGCGGAACTCATGGTTCTCCATCCCAATGACCGCGATCTCAGAGATGCTTACCGGAAATTTAACCTGAAATACTGCGACTCGGCCACTCTTCCTTATGGCGTCGTGGAGGGCAATAGCGTTCTCCTTCACAGCGTGAAGGTGGAAAACAGCTATATAGGCAGTCATGTAAGAATCGATTCAGCGCAGACCATACGGAATGCAACTCTTCTCGGTGCTGAGGATGAGATGACAGAAGTGTGCGATAGTGCCGTTGTGGAGAACAGCTGCCTGCAGTGGGGCTGCAGGGTGACGGAAATGGCCCTTGTGGACAGATCCGTTATGATGGAAAATTCGGTTGCGGAGAGGCACGGTAAAGTGACTCAGAGCATTATCGGATCCGGAACTCTTATCGGTGGCGGGGAGGTCACCAGTTCCCTGGTGGGACCGTTTGTAGGATTTCATCATCAGTCCCTTCTTATCGGAGCTTTGTGGCCTGAAGGAAAGGGAAATGTCGGATATGGAGCCAATATTGGTTCAAACCATACATCCAAACTGCCGGATCAGGAGATATGGTGCGGAGAGGGCACTTTTTTCGGATTGGGCGTTAACATCAAGTTTCCCTCCCATTTTTCGGAATCCCCCTATTCCATTTTTGCGACCGGAATTGATACACTGCCGCAGAAAATCACCTTTCCTTTTTCTCTGATCAATAAACCGGGACTCAACATTCCATCGCTTTCACCTGCATACAATGAGATCTTGCCCGGATGGGTGCTCACTAACAATACCTACATGCTGTTCAGGGCAGAAAGAAAATTCCTGGCCCGCAACAGGTCGAAGCGATCGTTTTTGAATTGTCAGGTTTTCAAACCGTCAGTCGTTGCCCTGATGCTCAAAGCACGGGATGCACTCAACAGCGTGGAACCTGTTCTTGAGATCTATACGGACAGAGAGATATCCGGACTGGGCAAGAATTTTATGACAGAAAAGAGCCGCCAGGAAGGATTGTCCGCCTATTCTTTATTTATAGAATACTGTGTTTTAAAGACGTATATCCGCCGCATCGAAGAGCTGCTTGAAACAGGAAAGACGACAGCTGTCAGTCCTGTTTTCGAAAGAAAAAGCAGGAACGAAGCCTATGAGCAGGCAAGGAATGTCATGATGAATGAAGGCTGGCATGAGAGGAGCATGAGGGAGAATTTCCTCCGGTTCCTGCATATACAGGAGACAATCGCCAGCGATACACAGGCGTCCAAACACAAAGATGACATCCGCGTTCTGAAGATGATGGGAAGCAGCTGGCCCGAAAAACTCTTGTCCGGTCATGACGAAACAGTCATAGCACTATGGCAGGAGACGGAGACCTGGAAGAATCATCTCGACCGGTTGATGGAAAGAATCGAGAAAACGGATGAAGGGAAACTATAATGCATTCAAAACGGGAAGAAAAAGTCCTCATTCTCGATTTTGGATCCCAGTATACACAGCTGATAGCGAGACGTACACGCGAACAAAAAGTGTACTGCGAGATAGTTCCCTTTGATACCACAGCAGAAGAGATTGCCCGTCACCGGCCTCTGGGTCTGATATTGTCCGGTGGACCTGCCAGTGTTTATACTGCAGGGGCTCCCCTGCCCGGAAGGGACCTTTTCTCTCTTGACTTGCCAGTTCTCGGTATCTGTTATGGGCTTCAGCTCATGGGTCACATGCTTGATGGAGAAGTAAAAAAGGCTGAAAGCCGGGAATACGGAAAGGCTTCCCTTTATATAGATGATCACGAGGATCTTTTCAAGGGCATAGATACAAATATCCAGGTGTGGATGAGTCATGGCGACCAGCTGACCCGGCTTCCGACCGGTTTCGTCCGGCTCGGTCATACGGATAATACCCCGATAGCTGCAGTTGCCGACAGGAAGAGACACATATACGGCCTGCAATTCCATCCGGAGGTGGTTCATACGCCGGAAGGGGGGAAAATACTCGGCAATTTCCTGTTCCGGATATGCGGATGCAAGGGACAGTGGACACCCGAGCATTTCATCGAAGCTTCTATCAAAAGGATCAGGGAAACGGCAGGCAGAAAAAAGATACTCTGCGGGCTTTCAGGGGGAGTTGATTCTGCTGTCGTTGCCTACCTGATCCATGAAGCTGTGGGGGATCAGCTTGTATCCGTATTTGTGGATAACGGCCTGCTGCGTGCGAACGAAGCAGGGGAGGTCATGGAAGCCTTCAGCCGATTCCCGGTGCGTTTTGTGGATGCCCCGAAGGAATTCCTCCGGGACCTCAAAGGGATCACAGATCCGGAAAAAAAACGCAGGGTGATCGGGCAGAGATTCATACAGGTTTTCGAGAAGGAAGCAGAGAAAGCAGGGAAGATCGATTTTTTGGCTCAGGGCACCCTTTATCCGGATGTTATTGAAAGTACAGGTAAAGGTCCGTCAGCCACAATCAAATCGCATCACAATGTGGGCGGGCTTCCGGAAAAAATGAAACTGAAACTGATAGAACCTCTCCGTGAAATCTTTAAAGACGAGGTAAGGGTAGTGGGGAAAGTACTCGGAGTTCCGGATTCGATCCTTTGCAGGCATCCTTTCCCGGGTCCGGGGCTCGCTGTCCGGATCATCGGAGAAGTGACTCAGGATAGGCTGGATGTACTCCGGCAGGCAGACGGTATTTTTATCCGGATATTGAAAGAAACCGGCTGGTATGACCGTGTCTGGCAGGCACTCACCGTTTTGCTCCCCGTCCGGAGCGTTGGTGTGATGGGAGACGAGAGGACCTATGAATGCGTGGCCGCATTAAGAGCTATCACCAGCCTGGACGGAATGACAGCTGACTGGGCAAAACTGCCATATGAAGTATTGAACGAGGCGGCAGGGAGAATCACGAACGAGGTCAGAGGAATTAACCGGGTAGTTTACGATATCAGCTCCAAACCGCCCAGCACCATTGAATGGGAATAGAATACTGGCCTCTGTACTCCTGGCCGGGAATTTTCAGTCGGGGTGATATTTATTTTTCCTGAAGGATTGAAACATGTGCGGTATAGTGGGTTACATCGGTTATCGTCCGGTTATGTCCATACTACTTAACGGACTGGAACGTCTTGAATACCGGGGATACGATTCTTCAGGGGTCGCCGTGATTCATAATCACTCCCTGTGGATTCAAAAGAAAAAAGGCAAAATCAGGATGCTGAAGCAACAGATCCATGGGGAACCCGGGAGCACGGTCGGAATCGGACATACACGCTGGGCAACACATGGAGTACCATCAGACGCCAATGCCCATCCTCACACGGATTGCACAGGACGCATCGCGATCGTGCACAATGGTATTATTGAGAACTATTCTGTACTGAAGAAAAAATTAATGTCTGAGGGACACCGTTTCCTCTCGGATACTGACACAGAAGTTCTGTGCCATCTGATCGAAAAATGCCATACAACGGATTTGGTTTCTGCCCTGAGAAAGGCGTTGCAGATGGTTGAGGGAACTTTCGGAGTGCTGGTACTTTCAAGCCTCGAACCTGATCAAATCCTGGCTGCCAGACGCGGGAGCCCGCTTTTGATCGGTATCGGTGACGGAGAAACCTGTCTGGCATCCGACGGTTCCGCCATTGTCGAACATACACGAAATGTGATCTATCTTGATGATGATGAGATGGCAGTTGTGGAACGGGAAAACGTCCAGGTCAGGACGCTGGAAGACAGACGGATCTCAAAATCAGTCGATGAATTGCCGTATGACATGTCTTATCTTCAGAAAAACGGACATCCTCATTTTATGCTGAAAGAGATCTGTGAGCAGCCGCAGACGACTATGGAGACGTGCAGGGGCAGACTGCTCGTTAAGGAAGGCACTGCAAAACTTGGAGGACTGGAAGGGTACTGGGATCGTATCCGGAGCAGCTCGAGGCTGATCCTCACTGCGTGCGGGACTTCCTGGCATGCAGCTCTTATTGGCGAGTACCTTATCGAAAAAATGGCGAGATTGCCCGTAGAGGTTGAGTATGCTTCGGAGTTCCGTTACCGCGATCCGATCGTCAGCCAGGAGGATACGATACTGGCCATCAGCCAATCCGGCGAAACCGCGGATACGCTGGCTGCGATTGTCGAGGCAAAGAGTAAAAATGCACTGGTACTGGGATTGTGCAATTCTGTCGGCTCAACCATTGCCAGAGAAACGCATGCAGGGGTTTACCTGCATGCAGGTCCGGAGATCGGCGTTGCTTCTACCAAGGCATTTACCTCTCAGGTTATGGCACTGGCGCTGATCGCTCTGGTGCTGGGCCGCATGGGGCCTGTGAGCGCTGCGGATGGAAAACAGTTCGCACAGGAGCTGAGCCTGATACCCGGGAAAATCCAGAAAGTGCTCGAGCAGAGGGACCGGATCGAATCGATTGCCCATAAAATGGTCAAACACCGGAATGCGCTTTATCTGGGAAGAGGATTCAATTATCCTGTGGCACTCGAAGGTGCTCTGAAGATGAAAGAGATATCCTATATCCACGCGGAAGGTTATCCGGCTGCAGAGATGAAGCATGGTCCGATCGCCCTCATCGATGACAACATGCCTGTTGTCATCATGGCCACTCAGGACCCGGTATATGATAAAGTGCTCAGCAACATCGAAGAGATCAGTGCAAGGGGAGGGCATATCATTGCGATCGTAAATGAAGGCGATGTCCGTGTAAAGGAAAAAGTGGAAAATGTCATTGAAATTCCCGTTACGATCCCCTGTTTGATGCCGCTGTTAACCGTCATTCCTTTACAGATACTCGCCTATTATACCGCTGTGCTAAAAGGCTGTGACGTGGATCAGCCTCGAAATCTTGCTAAAAGTGTGACTGTAGAATAAAAGAGGGAGAAAGAGGTATGCAAGGAGCAATGAAAATATTGCGGATCATGGTTTTGATTCTGGGAACCCATGTTCTCATTTTTGCCCAGACGGATAACAGCCCGGTTGACAGCTTGTTCAGCAATGCTGTTTCTTATTATACTGCCGGACGGTATGGTCAGGCCCTGCAGAAACTGGAAAATCTGGACAGACTGTACCCCGGCCATAGCCGTCTGACGGCATCCCTTCTCATGCAGGGAAAATCCCTGTACAAACTGAAGGAATACACAAAGGCTCTCAACGTATTCAAAAAGATGGCTTCTGAGCATCCCGGAAGCCAGTACCGGGATGACGTACATTACGGTCTGGGTACAGTCTATTATCAGGTTCAGATGTACCCTCAGTCTGTACAGAATTTATTGAAGGTCGTTGAAGAAAGTCAGGACAAGGAATTGCAGAAAAAAGCGGCCAAGCTTTCAAGCGAGATCATGGATTACAGGATGAACACAGTCGAACTTCAAACCCTGCTCGAGGAAGTTGCAAGCGAACGTGAAAAGGCGGCGGTGATCCTGAGGCTGGCACAAAGAGAGATCGATGATCAGCATTATCAGAATGCAAGAAAAGTACTCCTTGAGTTCAAGCGGAATTACCCGAAAAGTTCCTTCCTTCCGAAGATGGACAGCCTGCTCGAAAGAACGCGAGTCACCAATCCTGTTGTCAAAATAGGTGTGATCCTGCCTCTGTCCGGACCCCTGGAAGAACAGGGGAAGAACTTTCTTGACGGTCTGGAATATGCAGCCAGGATTGCCAATCAGCAAATCCCCCGTATTCAGCTGATTGTCAGGGATTCTGAGAGCCGCATGATAACCGCTATTCTGGCAGCACAGGAACTCGTCCGGAATGAGGAGATCATCGCGCTCATCGGCGAACTGGAAAGCGACATTTCAGCAGCCATTGCTGCTGTCGCCAAAGAATGGAAATGTCCCCTTCTTGTCCCGGTCGCCACTGAAGACGGTATTACGGATATAGGTCCTTTCGTTTTTCAGCTGAACGGGAATCTGGACAACCGGTCAAAACTTCTGGCTGATTATGCGGTGAATGCACTGGGATTGAAACGCTTTGCCACTCTCTATCCGGCTGACCGGTACGGAAAATCCATGAACGATGGATTCAAGAAATATGTGGAAGAGAAAGGCGGGAAAATCCTTATTGAAAAATGGTATTTTGAAGGGACTGAAGATTTAAGGCCTCAGTTTGATAAGATCAGGGAATTCGGGATTGAACAGATGATCAAAGATACCCTGATCGTGATCGTACCCAAGGAAAGACTTCCCAGGTACTATACTCATACAAACCGGCTTTATACGGATATGACGGTCAAGGAACTGGTGGATTCCACGGAACTGGCTGTCACTGCTTTCGATGGTCTTTTTATGCCGATATATTCTGAAGATCTTCCTTTCCTCATACCTCAGCTGGCAACTGCCAATCTCAATGCCCGGGTGTTCGGCGGAGTCACCTGGGATGATCCGGAAGTACTTGTGGAAAACCAGAAGTACATTGACGAGAGGTACAGGAACGGTGTTGTATTCTTAAGCGATTTTTATATTGATCCGTCCGATTATCGTTTTTTCCAGATGCGGGACACTTTTCGTGAGGCAGTAGGGAAGACTCCGGAGAAGATGGAAGTATTCGGATTCGATACCGCAAATTTTCTGATTAGCAGTCTCGGGAGTATAAGTACGAGAGAGGAGATGGGGGAGGCACTTGCAAGCAAGAGACAGTATGAGGCCATGAGAAACAGGATGGATTTCAATGAAAAACGGGTGAATACTTCCATCCGGCTGCTGCAGTTTATCGGCGGCAGAATACTTCTGGGAAAGTGAGAAATATGTTTTTCGAGAAAAAAGGGGAACTCTGGCTGGGAAGATTCGGGATGCTGTTCGGCCATCCCGTTGTTGACCATGGTTTCAGCACCCGGAGAGGAGGCTCCAGCAGCGGGACTTACAGCAGCCTGAATTTAGGTCTCCATACGGATGATGATCCCGGATGCGTCACAGAGAACAGGAACCGTTTCTTTTCCCTTTTCTCCGCGTCGCAGGAAATGGCGGCCATTCCTGAACAGGTTCACGGCGATGAGATCCGTATCGTCAATAAACCGGGCACCTATCCTGATACCGACGGACTGGCTACCCGGGAGCCGGGTATCCTTTTAACGGTTCAGGTTGCGGATTGCCTGTCCCTTTTTGCATACGATCCGGATCATACAGCGGTGGCCATGGTCCATGCAGGATGGAAGGGTACGGAAAAGAAGATAGCCGGGAAGATGGTCAGTATAATGGAAAAGAACTTCGGATCTCATGCTTCCGCTCTCAGGATTTTCATGGGTCCTTCCATAGGTCCCTGCTGTTATGAAGTGGGCCCTGATGTGGCAGGACGTTTCCCAAAACAATTCGTAAAGAATGGCAGGCTTGATTTATGGGAGGCGAACCGGAAACAGCTCGTCGACAGCGGTGTCCCGGACAAGCATGTGAATATCAGCCGCCTGTGTACGTCCTGTCATTCCCGCTGGTTTTATTCGCACAGAAGAGACAATGGCATTACAGGCCGCATGACGGCCGTGATTGGAATCAGAGCAGCCTCTTCATCAAATTAATGGGAAAAAAGGGAGGGGGGAGAAGCAGAGGGTCAGATTTCCGTAAGAATATCGTATTATATTATTTTATATGGAGATAGAAAGCCGTTCTATA
>CAYXFJ010000050.1:0-1556 GCA_964464265.1 uncultured bacterium | reverse complement strand
CAGGACCCCACATCCCGGAATATCAGAATTCTCTTGACATTGATTTTTTTTTTCTTAAATTTTTATAATTCTTGATGGATATTGTTTTTTAAGAAGAGAGTTTTTGTATTCAATAGTGAGAGAAGCGTTGTCTTGACAACGCATCAACCAAACTTCAGGAGGTAAGACCATGAAAAGAGGAACCGTGATTTTAGCATGTGTCGTAATGATTTTGTTTGCCGGGATGTCGTACGGTGCGGCAAACATCGGATTCAAGGGTGTGGGAGCAAAGATCGGATACGTTGTTCCTGAGGGAGGCATAGGGGGTACAATTGCTTTTGGAACAATCATGGATAATATCGGTTTAGTTGCCGACGTAACTTACTGGGGCAAGACCTGGGGCGAAGGCGAATTTTATAGCTACAAATCCTCCAGTTTTACCATTGCTGCCATAGGAAAATACTGGTTCAAGCCTGAAGGCGAGCAGCTGAGACCCTATGCAGGAGCAGGCCTCGGATTAAGCCTCGTCAGCTGGTCATGGGAATACTCGGGATGGTGGAATGGTGATGAGGGCCATAAGGAATCGGCATCGGATACAGATCTCGCCATTATCGTTGTGGGCGGTGCAGATTATGCCATCAGCGATGCGATCACCGGCTTTGCCGAATTCCGTTATACACTGGCAGGGAACTGGGATTTCTGGGGAGCTTTCGTTGGTTTCGTTTACGCTCTGGGCAAGTGAAGCGCATCTATTAAGTCATTTTACTTTAGGAGACAGTTATGAAAAATGCAAAGTTCATCGTTCCAGTACTTCTTCTGTGTCTCGTTCCAATGAGCCTGGTTTTCGGCCAGCGTAAAGCAGGTACGTTCTCCATCGGCGCATACGCAAATTATGGCCTGCCCATGGGTCCTGAGGAATTTAAAGATTACTTCAGCGCAGGCATAGGCTTTGGTGGAGAGATAGGCTACAATATCGGAGAAAAAACCGCTCTTGCTGCAAGCTTCACCGCTCAACCTTTCAAGATAAACACAGACAAGATCATGGATGATATGGGTTATGAAGGATATGATATCGAGGTTGAGGGTGGAAATCTGAAAACCAACATCATATCAGTCGGTATCAATCAGTATTTCACCCCGCCAGATGCAGCTCTTGGATTTTTCGTATCTATTAATGGCGGATATTATATGATGTCAGCAAGTGATATGAAAATAGTTATGAAATATCAGGGTGAGACTGTATACGAGGGAACAGAGGAAGGCGGCGATGCCGATAACAAGTTTGGTGCGAATGCCGGAGTCGGGGTAGAATTCCAGGTGGCTCCGATTGCTTCTGTCTTTGCAGGCGCCAAATACCACTATGTGTTCACCGAAGATGATCCAACCTCGTTTGTGACCATCTTTGGAGGCGTTCGTTTTCAGCCGTAAACAATAAGTCATTTATTACATTCATACCCCGGAGGACCCTGATGGGAAATCCGGGGTATTTTTTATCCGAATAAAGATTCCCTGAAAGCGTTTTTCCGGAATCCTCTGCTCATGGTGAGGCAGAAAGATGATTTGAAATGTATGAGAGC
>CAYXFJ010000049.1:0-14863 GCA_964464265.1 uncultured bacterium | reverse complement strand
TTCAGAATTTCCTTTTTCACGTTCTCGAGAGCAGGGGAAAGCTGCGGTATGTGCGTTTTCAGCTTCAGCCGGATTTTTTCTGTTACTACCGTTCCCTCATTACCCAGCTGTTTGACGGTTTCATCGAACACGGATCTTTCAGCGGGAGGACGGATATGTGAGAGAAGCTCAGCACTGGAAATCCCCCATTTAAGAGGGTTCTGTTCATGGTAAGCGCCAAGCAGGCTCTCTATCTTCACTTTTAAATGTTCCAGATTAGCCCTGCTCATCCAGCGGTCTTTCATCTTTACAGCTTCGCCCTTTTCGGTCAGCAGGTCGAGATATGATTGAACCTGGTCCAGATGGATCCCGAGGGCTCTTGCGATTTCATCGGATCTCAGGGGCTGGAAACGTGACCGGTCCAGCATCTCCCGTACGGATCCGGCCGGATCGCCTTTCATGAGGCGCTCGAGTGAATCCAGCACATCTTTCTGAAACCGTCTGTATTTGGGAGGATGCACTTCGAGAACCGTGCCGCCGCCAATGGTCCTTACCGGTGAATAGCTTCTCACCACGTAACGGTCCCCGCTGTCGGTCACCATGGGCTTTTCAAAGTGCAGCTGCACGAAAGCCTGTTCTCCGGGAGAGAGGGTGTTCCTGTCCAGAATGATGATGCGTGCTATGCCTTCATCCGTACCTATATGTATATGGACCCTTGAGCGGTTTTTGAGCTCTTTTTTGAAGGTCTTCAGCAGACGGAAATGGGCATTGATCATCTGTGTGGCTTTGAAGAAACCGGGTTCTGCCAGAGTATGACCTCTCTGTATGATCTCTTTTTCAATTCCCATGAGATTCACAGCAGTGCGGAAGCCGACGCGGCTTTCCTGTACTGTGCGATCGTGTACCTGCACACCCCGGACACGCGAAAGAATTCCCTGAGGAAGAAGCTCGACCGTATCCTCCGGTGAAATGGTGCCGGAGAGCCCCGTACCCGCAACCACTGTTCCAAAACCTTGGATCGTGAATATCCTGTCTATGGGCATGCGGAACACACCCTTGTCTTTTTTTTCATGAACCTTTGCCGAAAGGTCGAGAATGGTCTTTTTCAAAAGGTCCATGTTCTCACCCGTGACCGGGCTTACGGGGACGATCGGGGCATGCTCGAGTACCGTTCCCTTTATAAGCTTTTTCACATCTTCCCGGACCATTTCCAGCCAGGCACTGTCCACCAGGTCGGTCTTGTTGATTGCCACAATACCCAGAGGAATCTGAAGGAGGTTCAGGATTTCGAGATGCTCCACTGTCTGCGGCATGATTCCATCATCAGCAGCTACGACCAGAAGCGCAAGATCCACGGTATTCACACCTGCTACCATGGTCTTCACAAATTTTTCGTGCCCGGGGACGTCGATGATAGTGATCCTGTCACCGAGAAAGGCGAATCCCAGATCCGTGGTCATCCCGCGTTCCTTTTCCTCTTTGAGGCGGTCTGTGTCGGTTCCGGTCAGTGCCTTGACGATTTCGGTTTTTCCGTGGTCTATATGTCCGGCCATCCCGAGAACAGTATGTGTTTCTAAATCAGGCATGTCTTTATCTATAGAGTCAGTTTTCCGGAATCCGGATCGCTTTCCCCGGCTTCCGCAAGCGGTTCGTCATTCATTTCTTCCCTGACTTCAAAGGAGATTTCATCTGCAGGCTCTTCAACAGCGGTAACACCGGCCTTCTCCTCAGACTGAACGCCAAGGATTTTTTTCAGTGCATCCATAATTTTGGAAAATTCATCCCTGTCTATGGTTCTGCAGTCGAGAAGATAACGGTTCTCTTTGATTCGCCCCAGCACAGGGGGGTCCGAGAGCCGCATTTTCTGTGCAAGAAGATCCGCTGACATGCCGAGCACATGCAGAGCGATGACGAAAGTGGGGAGTACTTCCGCGGCGAGAGAGCCGCTGCCCGCCTCCGAGGTGTCTGGAAGCACCTTGACCTGTATCCTCTCGCCGATTTCAGTTCTCATCCTTCGCATAAGAGAAATGCACCGTTTTTTAACTTCGGATGCAGGTTCCGTCATCATTTTAAGGACCGGATGCTGCTTTAATAATGTGTTCTCGTCCAGGAACATGCGCAGCGTGGCCTCCAGTACACTGTACGTCATCTTGTCACACCGCAGTGCCCTTGTGAGCTGATTTTTCTTGAGCCTGTCGATAAAGAGCAATTTCCCGACTATGATACCGCATTGGGGACCGCCCAGCAGTTTATCGCCGCTGAAACAGATCACATCTGCGCCATCTTTAACAGAGTCCTGCACCATAGGTTCTCTGGCAAGGCCCCATTTACTGAGGTCCACGAACGCACCGCTTCCCAGGTCGTCCACGACGGGAATGCCATGTTCATGGGCCAGTTCTTGTAGTTCTTCCAGAGGTACCTTTTTGGTGAATCCCGTGATTGTGTAATTGCTCTGGTGAACCCTGAGTATCATGGCCGTCCGGGGTCCCAGCGCCTCCCTGTAATCCTTCAGATGCGTGCGGTTCGTTGTTCCCACTTCAATGAGGCTTGCCCCGCTTCTGCGCATGATATCCGGAATACGGAAGGATCCGCCTATCTCGATGAGTTCTCCCCTTGAGACGATCACTTCCCTGCCTCCGGCCAGAGTGTTCAGGATGAGCAGGGTCGCTGCAGCATTGTTGTTGACGACCATGGCTGCTTCCGCTCCGGTGATGCGTTTCAGAAGTTCCTCGACATGCACATAGCGGCTTCCCCTCTGTCCCGTCTCCAGGTCGATTTGAAGCGTGCTGTATTTTTTCACGGTTTCCATCAATGCTTTCTGAGCCGCTCTGGAGAAAGGGGCCCTGCCCAGGCCCGTGTGCAGAATAATACCTGTACCGTTGATGGCTGGTCTCAGACTGGGTTTTAAATGGGTATGACACCAGCTGATCACATCCAGAATGACCGTATCGAAATCCAGAGGGGGGGGGGCTTCTTCCTGAAGTATGGCGCTGCGCGGTTTCTCCAGATAGGTGCGTACGCTTTCCACAACAAGGCCTCTGGGATACAGCTCTGCAAGGGCCTGGATCCTGGGATCCTCCAGGATCCGGTTTACTCCCGGGATGTTCATTAACAGAGCCTGGCGTTCACTATTCATGGTTTCCTCCCCAGCTGACGGATACGCGTTTGCATATTGTACATTCAAGACATCTGATGCATTCCGGTGATCCTGGATTTTCGGCAATGCAGATGTCCACGGGACAGACCTTCCTGCACAGGTTGCATTCCGAGCATTTGCCTGTAACCCGCATCTGCATGAGGCTCCATCGGTTGAAAAGCGAATAGATGGCGCCCAGGGGGCAGGTGGTCCTGCAGAAAGGCCGTTTGGTAAAAACAAAGAGTGCCAGAAAAAAGACGAGTATGCCGATTTTCAGTCCATACTCCCATCCGACCATGCCCGCTTCTATGACAGGCTGCCCGTAAAATGGATTGACCGGATTCCACAGCACCCACGGAATTCCTGCAATAATCGTTCCCCACGGACAAATCCTCGAGAACCAGTGAATGTCTGTCAGGAACGGCAGAAAGAGAGCGAGTACAATGAGGGAAACATACTTGAGATAGTTCAGTATGCGGGGGATTGGAAATTTACGGGTTTTTATCCTGTATAGGGTGTCCTGAACGAAGCCGAAAGGACATAGCCAGCCACAGGCTGCTCTTCCAAAGGTAAGCCCTATGATCCCGAGATAACCCAGTAAAAAGAAAGGTATCTTTTTGATGGCAGCAAAATGCTGGAGTATACCTACAGGACAGGAGGATATGGCAAAAGGGCAGGCATGACAGTTTAAAAATGGAACGCAGAAGGATTTCAGCGGACCTGTATAGATATTTTTTGTAAGGATGACTTTATAATAACTGTTGGCCAGAATACCGCCAATACCTGCAACAAAAAGCCATCTGATTTTTCGCAAGATGGCATAGGTTTTGTTTTTTTCCTTGTTTTCCACTGAATGGCTGTCCTTGTTCAGGGAATGGCTGCGGGATTACCCGATCCCGATGCAATCCAGTCAGAGGGTTGCGCTTTCCAGCTGAATGAATCCCATATCCCCTGCAATGATTCCGTATACCAGAAGAAAAAGAAAAATGAGACCAGCGAAAAGAAGAAGGGAATTTTTTAGAAGCCGCGTCATTTCATTACCTTCGGAAGCTCCGTTTGAGCCTCTGCCCTGAAGAGAAATGGATAAACCTCCCTCTTTTGACAGGGCAGTGAAAAAGCGTGTAAAGATGATCAATTTTAATCATTCTAAACCTGTTTTGCAAGGGGAAATTGGGAGCTCCTGTTTATCTGACTTTGAGGTGCTCTCCCGTATCTTCCGCTATGCGGCGGTACCAGGACTCCGGATACCCCGGATGCGTGACCTCTCCAAGCGCATTCTTGACATTACCGTCCAGGTACTTGTACAGAAGATGCTCTCCCAGCGCACGCCAGCGTTTTACAGTCTCGTTTCCGGTACGCACCGAGTAATCCGTCAGATAGTCCAAAGCAAGACCGGGAGACTGTTTGTACAGCTGCATCGCCGTACTTTCAATAACGGTCTGGTCCGCGAGAAAACGGCTTTCCAGCTCCCTCTGGACGATCTGTATGTCCACGATCATGTCGCAGTAGCGGGAATAAGCAAAATTGGCCACGAAATTGAAGACCCAGAAAGCCGCTTCCCAGTCCAGACGGTGAAAAGACCCTGTTCCCACAGCAAAACTTTTTGGGACGGACCGGATCGCGCAGTACATGGGCACATATACAGTGCTGAAAGTGTCGTCAACTCCGAACCAGAGCACGCCGCCTATGGGATCCGGAAAAGTCGAACGGGACTGGGCAACGAAACTGAATCCTGTCTGCTGGGTGGATGTGGCCCTCTCATTGCAGTACTCGACACTGTCCACCTGCCAGGTCAGGGGGCGCCATCTGTAAGGCAGACGATAAGGACCGGCGCCGATGTCTTTTGACATGTCGAACGGAGAATCCTCAAAATGATCGCGCATCAGTTCCATGACATCACGCACGGAGAGTTTTTTGTCGGGCTTTATCCAGAGAGGAAGAGGTTCTGCATCCTTGTTCCCTGAAACGTAATCGACCGGCAGGTTAAGGGATGGAGCAGCCCTCCTGAACATGCTCCACACCCGTGTCTCGCAGAAACGCAGAGCTCCGAATTCCAGCGGGGCAAAGGTGTCTGCAAAACTAAAATCCTCGTCCTTGCCCGTGAAAAAGCCTTTATTGCGTGCGAATGAGATCATGCCTTTCGCATAAAGGCAGTTCTGCATGTCGTTCAGGGGGAACTGGCGAATGCGCGCCTGGTTGGCATGGGCACAGATGTATCCATCCGGCACTTTTCTGGCCACCCAGACAGCCCCCTTGTTCTCCGGACCCTTTCCGATCATTTCCAGGATCCATACTTCATTGGCATCGGATATGGAGAAGGATTCTCCTGAACTGCAGTACCCGTAAGTCTCTGCAAGGTCAGTCATGACCTGAATGGCTTCGCGTGCACTGCGCGCTCTTTGAAGGGCTATATACATCAGGCTTCCATAATCGAGAACACCTCTGGGATCCACGAGGCCGCTGCGTCCGCCCCAGGTCGTTTCTCCGATGGATACCTGGTGTTCGTTCATATTGCCCACCACTGTATAGGTACAAGCGACCTGCGGAATTTCTCCCAGGTAACGGCCTGTATCCCATTCATAGATCTTAAGCATTGATCCCGGAAGATGCTGTCTGGCCGGAGCATGATAAAGCTCGCCGTACAGAACATGGGAATCGGCTGAATAGGTGATCATAACGGAACCATCCGCACTTGCCCCTTTTGAGATCAGGAAGTTCGAGCAGGGGAAAACGGAAGTGTTTGCCAGGATACATACCACGGTTAATAAACGGAACAGTTTCATAGGTACTCCTGTTTTTAATCATTGATCTGAAAGGGGTCATTTTAAAGGCATAAGCGTAAATGCAAATTCATGAGTGAATTTTTTTCAATAGCCATGCCATGTTATGGCCGAGCATCTGCATGGTCTCTATTCCCTCCCTGTCCGATTCCACGTCTCCTATGGCCCTGCCGATACCTATATTCCAGTAGCTGGAACCCGGGATGATCATCTGGTTGATCGTGAAAAAGTGGTTCAGCGTGTCGAATGTGTGAATGGCCCCAGCCCGGCGCACTGCCACTACGGCTGCACCCACCTTTCTTCTGAACATATGATCGTTGGCTCTGGCCACATAACCGGATCTGTCGATCAGGGCTTTCATTTCTGCGGTTACATCCGTGAAATAAACCGGAGATCCCAGAATAATACCTTCGGATGCGGACATTTTTTCAAGACAGCTGTTGACTATATCATCCGTCATGGAACAACGCTTATCCTGATTTTTTCTGCATTTGAGACACCCGGTACAGCCTCTGATCCGTTCACCGGACAGTTGTATCAGTTCCGTTTCAATATTTTCTTTTTCGAGCTCTTTCAGAACATAACGTATCAGAATAGCGGTATTGCCGTCTTTTCTCGCACTTCCATTGATAGCTGTCACTTTCATGCTGTTCGCTCCCTATTTATTGATACGCACGACTTCTGATATGATTGAGATAGATGAATCTACATACTGCGGATCTTCTATTATAAGATCGATGGCCTTCTCCGGGCACATCTGTACGCATCTTCCGCACCCCCGGCATTCATCACCAATTTTTGCCATGTTGTTCTCGAGGATTATCGCACGAACAAAACAGGTTGAGATGCATAATCCGCATCCCGTGCACCGGTCTGTTACAGCGATCCTGATGCCGGGCATCCGATGCACTTTGCGGCTGATCGTGCTGGAGAGCCGGGGAATCATACGCCACAGACAGCAGCACGGACAGCAATGGCAAATGGTGAGCAATTTTTCACCCGGCCCCACCCCCAGCCATAGAGTATCGAGCTTATTCCTGCCTATCACATGTACCAGGCCGGCTTCCTGGCAGCGCTGAATATGCAGGGATGCTTCTTCCCTGGTAACTCTTCGGCCGAGTCCGGGATGAATGCCCAGCGCAGCTTCGCCGAGAAAAAGACAGCCGAGTGTAATGGGATAATCCCTGCATCCCTTGCTTTCCCTGCATATGCATGTGTTCATGATCCAGTGCACTTCCGCAGAATCGATGAAATGTTGAATGACCCGGGTCGGGAGCACAATTTCCTCGGGCGGAGAAAGGGGATGGTTCAGCTCGATGACACGGTTCCGGGGAAGATAAAACAATTCATCCCTGTCGAACGCGACCCTGTCTATGACTTTTCCGAGTACGGGAACGTGTGTCAGTCCTGCGAAGAAGGACCGCAGAGGGAAGAATTTTCTAACTATACTTACAAATCTCAGAGACCTGGACATGAAAAACCTGTATCGTTAGATCGGGTGAAGAATGGCTCCGGACAGTCCCATGAAAGCTCGAAAACCGGGTAGGCGCACAGGATTAATAAAATTAAAAAATTATATACTTATTGTCAAGCAAAAAGGGGCTCCTTTTTGGGTAGCCTTTAAACCTCTGTACAGAGTCCGGGTCGAATCATGTTTCTGGTTTAAGGATGATCCTGTTCAAAAAAATGAAATGACAGACCCTATTTCGTATTTTCTTACGAATTATTTATAAAACATTTGAAAATGAAGACAATATTTCGTAGATTACACAGCAATAGCTGATAATGGCTTCTTTTCATGCGCCAGCTGATGACCGGGTACACTATGAAATCAGGATTCCTGAATCTTCTTTCCTGTTTATACAGTTTTTCAGTATTCGGAAGCAGGTGTTTGTCCGCACAGGTTTTGCTCAGCGAAGTGATGTTCGATCCCTCGGGACCTGAACTGTCGGATGAGTTCGTGGAGATCGTGTTTCATGCCAGCGGAGGTATTGCGGATCTTGAGGGATGGACCCTTGGAGACGGTGAGTCCGAAGACCGCATAACCGGCACCGGCAGAGGCACTCTGCTTGCAGCTGGCCAGTATGCTGTAATACTGGACAGCGATTATTTTTCCTCAGGCCGTAATTATGAATCCCTGATTCCTGAAAATGCTCTCGTGCTTTCTCTGGAGGGGAACACATTCGGCAGCGGAGGATTTTCCAACAGCAGGAGCGAGAGTGTCATTCTGAAAAACATAGCAGGTGACACTGTCGCGCAATACAGGTACTCTGTGGGAAACGTCTCTGGTTATTCAGATGAAAAAGTGGAGCTTGGGAGCGGGGACTCTGATGAAAACTGGTGCGACAGCTGTGTCAGGCTGGGCACTCCGGGGTTCCGTAACAGTGTCGCTGCTGCGGTTAATCCGGTCTTTGCCATACAGGTTTTTCCCAGTCCCTTCACACCCGATGGAGATGGCGTGGACGATGAAACAGTTGTTACCTATTCGCTGCCGATGAAGACAGGATGGGTGCAGATGACCCTGTTTGATGTGAAAGGGAGAAGAATACGTTCTCTTGTCCCCGGACTGCAGTCAGGTCCGGAAGGATTTCCGGTATGGAAAGGGGAAGATGATTCTGGCCGTCCGGCAGATCAGGGTGTTTACATCGTTTTTTTGGAAGCATTGAATCATCTGGATGGCACGAGGGTTTCGGCAAAAACCACTGTGGTACTTATGAGGGAGTGATGATTTGAAACCGTATGACAGATTCACAAAGAGGGGAATTATCATGTCCATACTCGGGATTGCGGGGATATGCTACGAATGGCTCGCACACACCTCTCCTGAAATTTTTCTTTTGGTCATGTATGGGATCGTATGTCTATTTGGTTTTTCTTTGATATTTTGGATCAAAGAGAGGCAATGAACCTTTTTCCACAATTTATCCACATCCTCAAAACCCGAGCTTTTCAGGGAAATGGCTTCAAATAAACCTTTTTAAGGATTTCGAGCAGTAGAAATGAACGTAGCCTTACAGACATGAGTTCTTTAGGCAAAAACAGGTTAAATTAATGATACTAAATGGATTACGCCTTCTATATGATACGCGTGTAAAGTTTTCGAGAATAATTCCGAAAAACTGAGTATGGCTGATGATGACGTTTAAAATTGAAATGAAAGTGATGATTTACCATTTTTCCACCAGTTATCCACAGCCTCTGTGAGGCATACAGGCACCCATTTTTATACCGCAATTCAATCCTGTCCTGGTGAAAGGGACGAAAAAAGACTTGCTTATATAAAGTGATTTAAATATATTATAAAAAATTATAAACATAATATCTGACATGAAGGGAGGTATCGAGCTTTTTATGCCAGCTGTAAAAGTGCGGGATAATGAACCATTTGAAAAAGCATTCAAAAGGTTCACCAAGCAATGTGAAAAGGCCGGGTTGATGTCCGATTTTAAGAAACATCAGCATTACGAAAAACCCAGTGAGAAGAAAAAGAGGAAGTTGGCTGCTGCAAAAAGAAAACAGCGGAAACTTCAGTCCATCTTTGGGGAATAGATAGTACAATCCCTCGGGGCAGCATCGCAGGTATGGGAATTCAGGAACAACTTCAGAAGGATATGGTCACTGCAATGAAGTCAGGGGACAGGCTTGTAGTGGATACTGTCCGATTCCTGCTTGCGCAGCTGAAGAATGCCCGTATTGCAAAGAGCGAAGATCTTAAGGAAGAAGACGTTCTCGGGATTCTATCCAAAGAGGCAAAAAAGCGTAAGGAAGCGATCGATCTCTTCCGGACCGGTAACAGGCAGGATCTCGTGGACAGGGAAGCAGGTGAACTGGATATTATTTACCGGTATCTTCCCATGCCCCTATCCACGGAGGAACTGGAAGCCATTGTTGCATCTGCTATCCTGGAGACAGGTGCTGCCAGCATCAAGGATATGGGAAAAGTGATGGCGTGTATTATGCCCCGGGTCAAAGGAAGGGCGGAGGGGAGCAGTGTCCAGGTTCTCGTCAAAAAGAAACTGGGCTGATTGAAAACGCCTTTGAATGAATACCCTGAGCCGAACAAGCTCAGGGTTTTTTTATGATCGAACCGGTCTTGACATGCATGATGCCGGACCGTATATTTCAGGAAAGGCAAAACCGCAAATGAACGGAATCGATATAATCATTCTCATTGTTCTGGGTATTTTTATAGTGAAAGGGCTTTTCCGCGGACTCATCATCGAGGCAATGACCCTTCTTGGATTGCTCTTCGGTTATATCATTGCACTGAGGCAGATGGGACAGATGGCTGCATGGATAGAGCGTATCCTGCCCCTGTCATCTCTTTTTTCCGGTATGCTGGGATTTCTTGTCGTCTTCATCATTGTGGTGGTCGCATTCAGATTGATCGCGGAGATTTTGCAGCGTATCGTGAAATGGAGCGCCATAAAATGGCTGGACAGATTGGCGGGTGTTCTTTTTGGATTGATCAAAGGGGCCCTGATCGTCAGCTTACTTGCCCACCTTGTTTCGATCGTCCCTTTGTCGAGACCGATGAGGGAGGAGCAGGAGAGATCCTTTCTCTTTGAACCGATGAAGGCCGTCGCCCCTGCAGTATTCAATTTTTTAAAATGGTCTCTCCCGAAGACCGGGGATTTTTACGATGAAATCAAAGAGGGTATACCTCAAAAATCCGACGATGCCATGGATATCATTTCGGAACAGTCTTATTCTCTGGGAAACGAGGTGAAGGAAAAGGATGAATAAGGAACGGACATTCTCTTCCGAAACCCTTGAATGGGATCTCATCCTGGAAAGCCTTTCAGGTTTTACCGTTTCAAAGGCAGGGAAGGAGCGCATCGAAACCCTTCATCCGATAACCGATCCCGAAAACCTTCGGCAGGAACTGAGTCGCGTAACCGAGATGCGGGATCTTTTGAGGTACGACGATGCCTTCCCTCTCAGCGCTTTTGCGGATCTCAGGCCTTATCTGAAAAGAGCTGAAGTGAGGGGCTCATTCCTCCGTGCTGAAGAATTGCGAATGGTCTACGATTTTCTGACGATGACAGCACATGTGCGGGATTTTTTGTCTATGCGGAAGGAGAAGGCTCCGCTTCTCGAAGCCATAGGACGGAAGCTGGTCTCCCTGCCGGATCTGGAGCATGCGATCACACAGGCGATCGATATAGATGGTCAGGTGAAGGACAGGGCAAGCGAGGCACTGCAGCAGATCCGCCGCCATCTGAACCGGAAATCCGCAGAAGTAAAGCACCGTCTGGAAAGCATGCTGCGCATGATGGTTTCCCGGGGGATCGCCCAGGAGGAAAACCTGTCCATCCGCGAAGGCCGTCTGGTTTTGCCTGTGAAGGAGTCGCACAGGGGTGAAATCAAAGGCGCTGTGGTGGATCAATCTTCCAGCGGAGCCACAGTTTTCATTGAACCCCTGGATGCGATGGAGATCAACAATGAAATCAGACGCCTGAAGATGGATGAGCAGAGGGAGGTCGAAAGAATCCTCATCCAGCTCACTGATCTCGTGAGAGAGAACGGGTTAGATATCTCCTCAAGTTTTAAAGCGGCCGCGTCACTGGATGACCTGACGGCCAGGGGGCGGTATTCTCTTCATGTGCAGGGAGAAGAGGCCGGTATCAGCAGCAAGGGATGCCTGAAGCTTAAAAATGCCTATCACCCGGTGCTTCTCAGCAAAAAATACCTCAAGGATATCGTACCTCTCACCCTGGAGATCTCCCCTCCTGTAAGAACGCTGGTCATTACAGGTCCTAATGCGGGAGGAAAAACAGTTGCTCTCAAGACGGTTGGGTTGCTCGCACTGATGCATCAGATGGGACTGCATGTACCGGCGCAGGAGGGAACAGAAATTCCCTGTTTTCATCACATACACGCGGATATCGGGGACAGGCAGTCTATTGAGGAGGATCTTTCAACTTTCTCCTCTCATATATCCAATATTAAAAATATAATCGATACTGCGGATGATGCGAGCCTCATACTCCTGGATGAGATCGGTTCAGCCACAGATCCGGCGGAGGGAGCCTCTCTTGCAGAAGCGGTACTCAAGCATCTGACAGGAATTGAAGCCCTGACCATTGCAACCACGCATATGGGGCATTTGAAGGTCTTTGCCCATGAGGAGGGTGGCGTGCAGAACGGATCCATGGCATTCGATCAGAATACTCTGAAACCCTCGTACAGATTTCAGATGGGCATACCCGGCTCCTCCTATGCATTCGAGATAGCCGAGAGGCTGGGCATGGACGGGCAGCTGATCCAGAAGGCCCGGGAAATCCTGGGTACAGAAAGAGGGAAGCTGGATCGCCTCATACTGAATCTGGAACAGGAACTCGAGAAAGCCCATGGGTTGCGGCAGGAAGTGGAACTCAAACAAAATGAGCTGTCCGGTCTGGTCCTGCTTTACCAGGAATCCCTGAAAAGCTTAAAAAAAGATGCGGAAGAGAGAAAACGGAAGATCCTGGACGAAGCAGAAGAGCTGCTGAAAACGTCAAATGCGCAGGTGGAAAACCTCATCCGTGAAATCCGGGAAACACAGGCCAGCAAAGCAGCCATTCAAAAGGCCAAGCGTTCGATCAGGGAAGGGCAGGAAAAGCTTCGTTCAATGAGGAAAGCCGAGCCTCGAGTACCTTCCGGCCCCATAGGAGTGGGAAGCCGGGTAAAGTGGGATGGGCATGCAGGAAGCGGCACGGTACTATCCGGGTACGACAGGGAAGGGCGTTTGCTTGTACAATGGGGAGACATAAAGATGAAAATCCCTGGCCAGGAGATTCATTCTTTACAGGCTGAGGAAAAGAAAGTCCATGCAGGCGGGACCTCCTTTCAGATAGATGCAACGCTGCGTGACGAGATCGACCTGAGAGGAATGAATACCGAGGAAGCTCTGGATGAGACCGAACGGTATCTTTCCAGTGCGGCTGTGGCAGGCTTCAAGTGGGTGCGTATCATTCACGGCAAGGGGACGGGAGTCCTGCGGAAGGAGATCGGCAGGTACCTGAGCAAACACAGGCTGGTCAAGAGCAAGAGGCTCGGCCAGTGGAATGAGGGAGACACAGGCGTGACCATTGTGGAGCTGAAGTGAGGATACCAGAGCAGACCATAGATCAGATCAGGGAAGCCACGGATATCATTGAAGTGATTTCTCAGTATGTTTCCCTCAAAAAAAGGGGAAAGTCCTATCTGGGTCTCTGCCCATTCCATACAGAGAAAACTCCTTCTTTCAACGTGGATCCGGTAAGGGGGTTTTACCACTGTTTCGGATGCAAGGCAGGTGGTAATGTCTTCACTTTTGTCATGCAAATGGAGCGTGTGGGATTCACAGAAGCGATACGGCTTCTGGCAAAGAAAGCCGGGATTGCAGTTGAACTGGTAGAAGAGGACGAAGGAGAGCGCAAAGAAACAGAGGTTCTGTATCATGCGAACCGGTTTGCTGCCGAATTCTTCGAACAGTGCCTTCATGAGACCCGGGCCGGCAAACGGGCATTGCAGATCCTTTCCTCCCGCGGCTTTAACATGGATACCATACGGGCTTTTCATATGGGTTATGCACCTGACCTCTGGGACGGGCTGATCCGTAAAGCGGGACATGAGTCGCTGCCTCTGGAAAATCTGGCCAGAGCCGGTCTGATCGTAAAGAGAACGGGTAAAACGGGATACTACGACCGTTTCCGGGGAAGGCTCATGTTCCCGGTCCTCAATCCATCCGGAAATCCGGTGGGTTTCGGAGGCAGGGTGATCAAGACATTGGAAAACACCCCTAAATACATCAATTCTCCGGAAACTCCCATCTATCAGAAAAGCCGTATCCTCTACGGATTATACGAGTCCCTTCAGGGTATAAGAAGGGAACAGAAGGTAATCATTGTGGAAGGTTATACGGATGTCATGCAGCTGCATCAGTCCGGTTTTGATTTTGCTGTGGCATCTGCCGGTACAGCCCTGACAGAGGACCAGGCCAGGATACTCTTACGGTACACACAGAGGATTCTTCTGGTTTTTGACGGGGACTCAGCCGGATTTGCAGCGGCTTTACGCGGCATGGACATCCTCTTAAAAGCAGGTCTGGATGTGACCGTTGTTACTCTCCCGAAAGGAACGGATCCGGACAGTTATCTGAAACAACACGGCGGAGATGCGATGAAGAAAGTGCTCGGGAACAGCAGGTCCATAATCGACTATTATCTCGAGCGTTTTCGTGATGAGGGCCGTCTGGCATCTCCGGAAGAGAAGGCACAGGCAGGTATTACCGTATTGAATACAATCGTTTTGATCAAGGATCCCATCCGGCGAAATCTGATGATAAAGGATCTTTCCGAAAAACTCGGGATAAGTGAGAACCTTCTTGTTAACCAGATAGGCAGGGTGAAGGAAAACAAAACAAATGATCTTTCTCCATCAGAGGTAAAGATAACTGGCCGTCAGAAGGCGGAACAAAGTTTGCTTGCCATGCTGATTAAAGATGGTGACCGGTGGGCGAGGCCTGTTTTTCATTTCCTCAGCCCTGTATCATTCACGCTGGTTCCTGCAAGAACTGTTGTGGAAAAAGTGTACAACGGTTATCTGGAGGGGTACATTCCAGGGATAGACACTTTGATGAAAGCATTTGTGGATGATGTCATGATTTCCCGCTACATTATCGGTCTGCTGAACCAGCCTACAGGCGAGGAGTCAAATCATTCTCAGCTGGTACTGGATTGTCTCATTGCAGTAATGCAGGATGATATTCAACAACAGATCGACAGTATCAGGGATAAAATCAGGAAAACCGGGAAAACAGGGGACAGCAGGGCTTTGCAGGAGAAGTATATGAAACTGCGGAGAGAGTGGGAAAATATAAAGGAAGATACAGTAACGGCCTGGAAAAAAGGGGTTGGAATTCATTAAAATTATGCTTATTTTTACACCGGGCCCATAGCTCAGTTGGTCAGAGCGGCGGACTCATAATCCGTTGGTCGGAGGT
>CAYXFJ010000048.1:0-15259 GCA_964464265.1 uncultured bacterium | reverse complement strand
ATATATCACCCATGCACCATGAGCTGGCAGACAGCAGGATAAGGACAAAAATATATTTAAACTTCATGGATCACCTCAAGTAATATTGTAACATTATCCGGTTAGATGCTATTTTAAAAAAAAGTTACAAATATATTTTACATTTTCCAAGAGAGTTGTTACGGTTTGATTTTATTTTCTAATGATTATAGAATAAGAGAAATAGACAAAAGGCATGAACTGCCAGGTGGCTATAAGTGAATGAAGGGAATAATGCTTGAAAGAATGAGGATCCCGTGGATTGTGAATTCAGGTCAGGATAGGATCAAAACACGCCAGGAATGAACCGGTAATGGACACGGTCAGTATAGGCTCTATAATCAGCATCCTGACATAAAAGTTTTTCCTCTGATATGGAGCGCCATATCTGGCCGGCAACGATCAGCAGGATAAGGATACAATTCCTGGGCAAGAAATTGCCTGCCAGAAAGCCGGTGTAGAAAATGAGTTCACTGATGTACAGGGGATGCCTGACGACTCCATAAATCCCTGAGCTCTTGATTTTGCGATTTGCGGGAACAATACCGAAACTCCTGCCCAGAGACAGGAGAGACAGAATGATACCTGCCATGCCCACGCACTGGACTGAAAACGAGAAAAGGGCTGTTGCAGAGCTCCCTGTTGCATGAGGCTTTATCAGCATGGTGCATCCGAGGGTGATAATGGGAATAAGCCAGTCCAGAAATCGTGCTGATGTCTGACTGCTCTTCCTTCTTGTCAGGAAAAGGACCAGAAGGAGAGTATTGTGAATCAGTATACCCGTTTGCAGAAAATTCCCTTTCAGAAACCAGTCCCCTGCTGAATCCAGAACAAAACGGCTCCATAATAATGCCATTACCAGGTTGACAGGCCAGTGAAAGATATTCCTTAATGCTTCTGGAGCTGGTTTATGTTTTGCATCCGGGACGGTCTTTAAACGGTGACCGGTTCGGATTCCAGATCGTGCGATATATCCGGCTGGCAGTTCAATCACCGAATGGACAGATGGGGGAGAGCATGCCGTGCGGTTCGGTTTCATACAGGAGATCATTTTTACCACGCTTTCGGCGCGGTCGAGAAAGAGAATATCTACGGGGTACTTCATTCCGAAGGTGTGTATGCTGTTGCAGGGCACGATATGAAGGCTCTCTTGTCCTTTTTCAGCGGTTCCCAAAAGGCCAACAAGACGGGAGAAAAAAGAGTCCGCAAGGGAAAGAACAACCGGATAAGAGTGATCTGTTGTCAGATTGATGATTGGCATCTGCTTCCTTGAATCCCATCATTTCATTAGCGGCTGAGAGTCCGAAAAACAGCAATCAGGCCGGGACCCATCAGGATGATGATTAAAGCGGGTAAAATGAAGAGGACGAGGGGAAGTAATATCTTGATACCTGCTTTGGCTGCTTTCTCCTGAGCTTTTTGCTGTATGCGGGTCCTGAGTGAATCTGCCTGTGCCCGAAGTGTATCTGCAATGCTTGTTCCCAGTCTGTCGGCCAGGATCAAAGCTCCCACCAGGATTCTCAGATCTTCCACTTTATTCCTGTTGCTGAGTTTGCGCAGTGCTTCTTCCCTTGAGATGCCGGTCCTGAGATCATGGGTGACCCTGTTGAATTCTTCCGCAATCGAGGGACATCTCAGTTTCAGGTCAGTGCTTACCCTGAGAAGTGCTGCATTCAAACTAAGGCCGGCTTCCACTGAGATCACGAGCAGATCAAGAGCATCCGGCAGGCCCGCGGCTATCTGTTGCTGACGTTTGCGGATCCATGAAGAGAGAATGAGATCAGGTATACGATATCCGACAAAACCGGCAAGCATGGACATGAGTACGACCATAGGAAGTGACCGGTCTCCAAGCGAACCCACATAAACCGTGCAGATGAAAAATACCATTGCGAAAACCACTTTCCATCCCATGAAAGTCTTGACACTTTCTTCACTGTAGTGACCGGCCTGGATCAGATTCTGTCTGATTTTAGAGATTTTTTCAGGGGCTGTTTTGGTAAGTTGTCCAAAATCTACAAGCACCTTCTGTATCTTGAACGGTATCGTCAGCTTCTGTTTTATTCCGTTGTTTGCATGATTTTGGGAATTGCCCGGATTATTTGAATTGAACGATTTTATTTTTTTTAACAGGGGATTGGTCGCCCGCCTCATCAGTGTTAAAATCAGGTAACACAGGCTGAAGACTGCTAAAAACACAACAATTAACAATACGTATATCATCTCTTGTGTCTCTACTGATATTTGATCTTGATAATTTTTTGTATGATCACAAAACCTAAAATCTGTAAAAAGGTTGCTATACCTATGAGAAAATGACCCAGCGGATCTTTGAACAGAGGTTGCAGGTAAGTCGGATTCAGCATGGAAATGATCAGTACAAAAAAGATCGGCAAAAGTCCCAGTATCCAGGCTGACATGCGTCCCTGAGCTGTGTATGTCCTGATCTGACCTATCAGTTTAAAACGTTCCCGGATGGTATAACCGATGTTTTCGAGTATTTCGGTTAAATTACCTCCTGTCTCGCGCTGCAGGAGCACTGCGGTTACAAACAGTTTCAAATCAAGACTGTTCATCCGTTCTGTGAGGTTATAAAGTGCATCGTGAAGAGTGAGCCCCAGATTGTACTGTTCAAATGTTTTTTTAAATTCAATTCCCACAGGATCAGGAGCTTCTGTGCCTACAAGCTGGAGGGACTGATTCAGAGCATGTCCTGCCCGGATCGCACTGGTCATCATATCCAGCGCGTCCGGGAATTCGCGTATAAAAGCTTTCAGCCTTTTCGTGCCCTTCATTTTGATTCGAATGACAGGTAAACCCCCCATAAAAAGGATCAGGACAATTTTAATGATAGGATTCTTCATAAGAAAGCTCATCAATACTCCCATGAAAGTAAAGGAAAGAACCAGTACGATCAGGTCTCCAACTTTCATGGATGAGTCGGCCTGCTGCAGGAAATTTTGAACCTTCTTTGAGAACTGAGCCTTTCCGACAAGCCGGTTTAATGTTGGAAATTTACTGGGATCTTCCTGAAGGATAAGTGGAGCCGGAGATTTCACTTCATTAATTGTGTTCTCTGTGAAAGCTTCAACCTGTTTTTTGATCTGCCGTCCACGGCTGAAATTCTTCCTGTACACTATCCATATAATGAGGAAAGCAAGTACTGTTACTGAAAGAAAAATACTGGTCAGCATCAGGATCATTCAGCAGGTTCCTCGTTTCTTTCATCTTCTTCAGGCATCTGAATCTTGGGTTCGAACATATCCGTAGGCAATGCGATTCCTGAGTACACCAGTTTTTCAGCAAATTTCGGACGAATCCCTGTGGTTCTGAACCCTCCCAGTACGGTCCCGTCCTCTTCGATTCCCATTTTTTCGAACAAAAAGATATCTTGCAGGGATATGGTGCTTCCCTCCATTCCTGTTATTTCGGAGATCTTCATTATTTTTCTGGTACCGTCACTCAGACGGGCGATCTGGATGATGAGATCCAGGGATGAACTGATTTGCTCCCGCATGGCTCTGTCTGAAAGGTTATTACCGGCCATCAGGATCATGGTTTCCAGGCGGCGAAGAGAATCCCTGGTCGAATTGGCATGTAGTGTGGTGAGAGAACCGTCATGTCCTGTATTCATGGCCTGCAGCATGTCGAGAGCCTCTGCTCCGCGGACTTCTCCCACAATGATCCGGTCAGGACGCATACGAAGTGCGTTGCGTATCAAATCCCTCTGGACGATCGCACCTTTCCCTTCAAGGTTTGGAGGCCGGGTTTCCAGACGTACGACATGATCCTGCTGAAGCTGGAGTTCCGCTGCATCCTCCACTGTGATGATGCGTTCGGTAGAGGGTATAAAACTGGAAAGGATATTGAGCAGGGTGGTTTTCCCCGACCCGGTACCTCCGGAAACCAGGATATTGAGCCTGGCTTTGACAGCTGCCTGCAGGAGAAGGGAAATGGACCGGGTCATGGTTTTCAGCTCGATAAGTTCCTCGATGGTGATTTTCTTTACTCCGAACTTACGGATGGACATGTTTGCCCCGTCAATCGCCAGAGGTGGAATAATGGCGTTGACACGGGATCCATCAGCGAGACGGGCATCCACCATTGGACTGGATTCATCCACTCTTCTGCCTATCCTGGAAACGATCCTGTCGATGATATTGTGCAGATGTTTCTCATCCTTGAAAACAGTATTTGTCAGCTCCAGTTTACCGAAACGCTCTACATAGACCTGCCTGTGGGTATTGACAAGAATGTCCGAAACAGTGGGATCGTTGAGAAGCGGTTCCAGAGGTCCAAGACCGAATGTTTCATTGAGAATTTCAATCGTCAGCCGTTCCCGGTTAAAATTGGCACCGAGGTCTTTCTCTTCAGCCAGGAGTGATTCCACTACCTCTCTGACCTGGGTGGTTAAGTCTTCCTTGAGAACAGTGTCCAGCTTGGTCAGATCCAGTTTGTCTATGAGCTGGCGGTGTATTTTTTCTTTCAGTTCCAGATAATTATGAGTGGAAGGCGGGAGCGTGTTTTTTTTCCTGACGGATAACGTTTGTTTTGGGGCTGCCTCTGTTTCTACAGACGATGCCTTCGGTTCCTCCTCTAGTACATCTTCTTTTATCCGTTTCAATAATCCCATGGATCAGTTCTTCATTTTAAATAATTTATTGAAGAAGGGGACTTTCGGTTCCTCCAGGTCGCCCGCATCTTCCGGAGATATAAAGCCGTTAAAGTTCATGATCATTTTCATGATGCTCTGGCTCAATTTGCAATTGGGCAACATCTGTGTAACAGGGATGCCCTTATTGACAGAAGCTGTCATTTGTTTGGGATCACAATTTGGAATTCGCCAGGTTACCGGACAGCCAAAGAGATCTTCCATGGAATGGAAATCGAGATCATCCAGAGAAGAATAACGGTTGACTGTCAGCATGACCTTGTTCCCGGGATAATTGAGCTTTCGAAATAATTCAAGGCATCGTTTTGCATTGTATACTGAGGATACATCCAGTAAACAGACCAGAATGACAAATTCGGAATCATCCAGCGCTCTCAGTGTAATATCATCTAAAACAGGACCTGTGTCGATGATGATATAGTCATATATTTTTTTTAGCAGCATGAGGATTTGTTCGAAATGTTCGACAGTGACCACTTCGGCTTCCTCGATCCGATTGGGAGCCGACAGTACGGAGATGCCTGTATTATTGGTGCAAAGCATCTTTTTCAGGACGGGCAGGTCAATGTTGTCGAGATGACCGACCATGTCGCGGATAGAAAAAGGCCTCTTGATATCGAGCATGAGGGCCACATTTCCCCTTTGGAGATTAAGATCCAGGAGAAGAATATCTTTTTTTGTATGCTGCAGTAAAGAACAGGCTGCGTTGGTTGCCATGGTCGTGGTGCCCACGCCTCCTTTGGATCCAAAGAAGGAGATCACCTTTCCCTGGTTGTCGTAATCGGACAGCGATTGTTTCTGGGCAGATATGACTCCTCTGACTGCATTTTTTAACTCATCGGGATTCAGGGGTTTACATAGAAATTCACGTGCTCCGGCGCGCATGGCCTGAATCACGACCTCGGAATCGGATGATTTGGCTGTGACAAACAGAGCGCTCCCGGGGAAATTTTTTGTCAATTTATAAGCGAAATTGAAAATGATATCCTGCGAAGGGTAAAGGTTGAGAATAATGATCCCCGGATGAAATTCCTCGACCAGATGATACCCTTTGTTCAGATTGTGGTTTTCTACATGCAGAATAGTATCTGATATTTCCTGGAGAATAGCGGTGGTGGTCTCGCAGGATTGCTCATCAAGATCTATGAGAACGATGTGAGTATGTTGTTTCATAAACTCTCTTTAAATTTCCCATTCAAAATATCCGGTGACCGGTCAATCTGTCATCCTTGTTTGTATATTAACCACGACAACTGTCCTGGTCCGGGCAATCCCTGGTCCGCAAAGAGCTACTGGATCAGCCTTGTTCCCATTAAAAAAGAGTAACCAGATCCAAACCTTCCATCTGTCACTTTTTCCATATATATCCCGATCACGTCATTCCCCTGCAGGCCGACCACAAAGAACGATGCCAGCCCGATCACCTCAATGGTATTTCGTCCGGAATCGGGAGGCAGGTTGGGATCGTAAAGGGGGATTTTCACTATTCTTGGGCTTGAGGCCCCAGGATACTGGGAATTGGCCACATGATCCCCGTCCCAGTAAGCATAGGGATCCATGGCTATCAGATCCTGAAGGCCCTGCTTTGTAGGCCCGATCATATTGCCGGGCTCCACCTGAATGATGTCTCCGATACTGACAAAACCATCACAGCCGTAGATGATATTCTCTCTGTATACATCTCCTCCTGTTTCCGGGTTGCCCCGGTTCAGGGGCGGGTAATCCACAGGATAAAAAAAGCTGGGCTCGGTTGAAGGTGCACCCAGACTGCCTGACTTGATGACCACAGGTGCGCCTGTAGGCCATCCCATATCCGGCAGTCCCCAGGGTCTCAGATGCTTGGTACTGACGATCGTGCTGAGCTCGGCCACGGCAATCGCAGAAATGTCCACGGATTGAACGCCTATGACCGGCAGGAAGAAAAGAGGAACCGGACGTGTGATCTGTACACTTACCTGATTGGCTGCAGGGAAGCTCACCTCGTCCGAAAGGATCTGAACGGGTTGTTCGACATAGGTATTCTTGGATCCAACAGCAACAGCGTGTGCACGCGCTACATCACGGCTGGAAACAAGACCTGTTGCTCCGGCAAGAGCTGAGGCATCCACAGCGCATTGCAGCTGATTCCGGGCTGTCAGGATGCATCCGACATCAATGGCCATGGATGCGAATAGCAGCAGTGTGACCAGAGATGCCACGGAAAAAACAAGTATATTCCCTTTTTCATTCCTAAAGAATTGCCGCATGACGACCCTCTATTTCTTCTCCTTTTTCAGATGCAATTCTGGTATTTCTTCTTTTGAAAGGGGAGAGATGATTCTGGGTGAAAGGGTTATGAGCAGCTCGCTCTCCCTGTTCATGTACCTTTTACTGCTGAAGAGCTTGCCAAGAACAGGGATGTGTCCGAGAACAGGTATTCTCGACAGTGTCTCGGACAGGTCATTGGAAAGGAGCCCTCCCATGACAAGATACTGCCCCTCGTCCAGTTCGACCGTGGTTTCAGCCTTTCGTGTGACAAGAGAGGGTATCTGGAAGCCGCTCAGGGTCACTCCATTCTCGAAATCCAGACTGCTGACCTCTGCTGTCACCTTGATATTGACCACATTTGAATCCAGCACTGTGGGCAGGAATTTCAGTCTCACACCGTATTCCTTGAACTGAATGGTAACGGTCTGCATACCCATTGAACCTGATACTATGGGAATGGGAAACTCCCCTCCGGCAAGGAAACTGGCCTCAGATCCGCTGATGGCGCTCAGATTGGGAGTTGCCAGAATCGAAATAAAATTATTATCTTCAAGGGCTTTGAGCATAAGTGCGAAGTTCTGAGTTGGAATTGATAAGAGAAAATCAACCGTGCTGCTCAAACTCAGGGGATCAGAGGGCGTACCCACCTTGCCTCCAAAACTGCCAACATCGATACGTTCAGATCCCGCCTTCATCTGTTTGATCAGAAAATCCGAACCGAATTCATGAAGAACTGTTTTATCCACTTCAAGAAAGCACACTTCGAGCATGATCTGGCTGGAAGAAGGTTCATTTTGGACAATGATTTTGTAACCTGCATAATCCATGGATGCGTCCCACACTACCAGGCTGGTTGTCCCGATGGATTTCCCGGTTACGAGAATTTGATAGGATGAGATCACTGTTGCATCAGCAGTAGCAGGATTGGCAATGGCAATTCGAGTGACCTGTTCGTCAAACTCCAGTATTTTGGATTGTCCCAGGGGAACCGTAATAACGTTATCAGCAGCGCTGATTGTCCCGACAAACGCCAGCAGAATGAGCATGAGATACATCGGTTTACTGCAACAACAAAAATTCCTGGACATGCTATTTCTCCTCCTGATACCGGTCCCCGTTTAATGATGTTCTTCTTATCCGATTACTTGGACTTATCATCCTCCACTTTGATTTCACTTCGCTCCCCGGAGCGGATCACCTCTATGGTCCGCAGGCTGGATTCCCTGGAGGAAGCATCTTTGGAGGCAGGACGGGTGTAAACCCTTACAGGCGCTGATTGCGCTACCAGCTCTTTGAGTTTGACCCCTACGGTCGGGACATTCATGCGGTCGGCATTATTTCTCAAACTGAGCTGCAATTTCCCTTCTGTGCTTGCCAGCACCAGTTTTTCAGCCTGTGCAGGAGTGACGACCAGAGTGACTGACTGTACAGTAACAGGATTGTCATCCTCACGGGTAAATGTCTGGTCCACTGCCAGGACCTTGATGTCTTCTAAAATGATCCTCGTCGAAGATTCATTCTTTTGATTGGGAGAGGGGACTGTTACCAGGACATCCACATGGGTATTGGGAAGAATGAATCCGCTGACACCGCTGTATGAATTTACGGAAACAGTCAGAGCCCGCATTCCAGGCGGGATGATGCTGGAAAAACCGCCTTCAGAACCTTTGGGTGCGAGTTTGGATTCCAGAATGGCTTCTCCCTGGAACACTTCGGTTTTCAGAACGCGATTGAGCAGGATCGGTATTTCTGTGTAGCTCCCTTCTGGGACAATATCCCTTGGCCAGCGACTTGCGGTCAGGTCTTCCATACTCAATTTTTTCCCCATGGGCAATTGCGTTCTGGCCACAACCACGCTCACGAAAGATGACTTTGCATTGGGAAAATTTTCTTTCTGTTTTTGAAGATATTTAAAGAGGGCGAACGTGGCCGATGTTCCCGTGAGCACGGCAATAAGAATAACGATTCTCATTCTGGACAGCATGGCATCTCCAAACCTTATCCTTCCCAGCGCATGGTAGTACTTCGGGATAAGGATATATTATTTATACCTGGTACAATAGCACCGGTGATAGGGCTGTACGTGATCTGCACGGTCACGATGACTTCATCGGAAGCGTTGGGACCTGAGACAGTTATATTTGCGTCTGTAATATTGGCAGCTGATAGAACATTGGTAGCAGCAGCAATGGCTTTGCTTGAACCTCCCGAGACAGATGCAGCGCGTGCTCCTTCTCTGGCTGCACTGGTGATTACATTTATAGTTTCCCACAATCTGCCGAACTCCATGATGCCAAATAGAACTACAATGAAGATGGGTAACACCAGGGCAAATTCAACCAGTGCTTGTCCCTTCTGTGATCCACAGGCTTTTTTGATTCTGTAAAACATGGAGCATCCCTTTCAGGACTTTTTATACTTTGGAGAGATTCTCATTAGAGTAGGGATTCTGGCTCTTTAACAGAATCCGGCAGCGCTGGGTATATCATCAGAACACAGCCACTACAGATTGAAAGAGAGCGACTACACGGTTTCCAAAAAGCCCTACAACGACAACAGCGACAAGAACGACCAGTAAGAGGATGAGAGCATACTCTACCAGAGTCTGACCTTCTTTTTTATGAGAAATGCTTCTCCATAGTACACGGTTCTGCAGGGGCTCCTCCGTCGTATTGCCGGGGATTCGAGGAGCCCCCCTGTGAAAAATTGTGTTTCTCGTTCGTGCCTTCATGAGAGTGATGCAGTTCAGGGATTGAACTCTGAACGTGTTCATCAGACTATGATTACAACGCATTGGCAATGTTGTTTATCACAGCTGATATCTGGTTGCCCAGGAGCGTGACGGCGATAATCGCTACCACGGCAATCAGAACGAGGATGAGCGCGTATTCAGAAAGTGTCTGGCCTTCTTCACGGCGCATCAGTTTGCTGAACAATTTGTTGATAAACATGGTGTCCTCCTTTTGATGAATGTGAATAAAGATACTTTTGATAAGAGCCATTACCATTGTCTCCGTTATCACGCTATCTTTTTTTTAAATCTTCATCCGTTATACAGATCTTCATCTATTGATGTAATCTGAAACAGTCATCCGTTCTCATTTCAGAGGAATTGCTGGAATGATCTAATGACTGACTGCTTATGCACCCTTGTTTTATACAATAAATGTACCAAGTTTTAATAAATTATGCTTGAATATGCATTAGATATATATTATTTAATAAATTAAGAAAATGAAATAAATCAGAATTTCGTCTGTTTTGAACCTGGATTTGTGTGGAGGTAGGAAAAAATTGCCGGTCCGGTTTGCATCTCAGGTATGAATGAAGCTCAAAAAATACCCTTGAAGAGATACAGGGCAAACCTGCATTTTGGAATCTTTTTATCGGGGTAATGTTTACAAAATGGAATAATAAAGCAAAACGGCTGATTTGAGGAGACAGGCTAACATCATCTCTCTCCTGGGTTTCAAAGCTTCTGTTTGAAAGTTGACATTTCTGCCGGGATTCCTTATATTAATAATCATTCCTATTATTATCAATGGATATGCGCAATGTTGAACAATAAAAAAGACTACAGGCAGAGCAGACAGCGCAGCAGGATGCTGGAAATAATGCGTTCCGTGGACAGCCATCCCACAGCAGACTGGCTGTATCTGAAACTCAAACATGAATTCCCCAGACTGAGTTTAGGGACCATATACCGAAATCTTGCTATATTAACAGATCAGGTGTTCGTTAGAAAAATTCACCTGGGGACTAAATTTGACCGGTTCGAGGCAAGGATCGATTTCCATTATCATCTGGTCTGTGAGAAATGCGGAAACATAAAGGATTTTGAAATGCCCGTGGATAAGGATCTGAATGAAGAGGCAGGGAGGCTTACCGATTTCAATATACAGCATCACAGGATTGAATTCTTTGGTATATGCGCCAGGTGCGCCGAAAAGGGATCGGGCAGGAAAAGAAAGCGTTAATGCATTTTTTTTCCTTTAAATAGATAATCATTACGATTATTAATAGCATCAATTTTTATTTACAAGGCCTGAATACAAAAACAGAGGAGAAGAAATATGGCAAAGAAGAAAACGTTGACCACTGCAGCGGGCATTCCGGTTGGCGACAACCAAAATTCGCTCACCGCGGGCAGGCGCGGTCCCACACTGCTGCAGGATCATCATCTCATCGAGAAACTCGCCCATTTCAACAGGGAACGTATCCCCGAACGTGTTGTACATGCCAAGGCGGCGGGTGCACACGGCACTTTTACCATAACCAAAGATATCACAAAGTATACCAAGGCAAATATATTCTCCAAAGTCGGCAAGAAAACAGAGATGATCGGCCGGTTTTCCACAGTGGCAGGAGAAAAGGGTTCTGCAGATTCAGTGCGGGATGTCAGGGGATTTGCCCTGAAATTCTATACCGAAGAGGGCAACTGGGACCTGGTCGGCAACAACACTCCTGTGTTCTTCATCCGGGACGCCGTCAAATTTCCTGATTTCATCCATACTCAGAAGCGCATGCCGCATTCGAACCTGAGGTCAGAGACCATGTGGTGGGATTTCTGGTCCCTCGTACCGGAATCCCTGCATCAGGTGACCATCCTTTTTTCGGATCGCGGTATTCCAAAGGGAATTCCTTACATGCATGGTTTCGGCAGTCATACTTACAGTTTCATTAACGCAAAGGATGAACGGTTCTGGGTCAAATTTCACTGGAAGACGCAGCAGGGTGTTCAGTGCATGATCCAGGAAGAAGCGGATATCATGGCAGGCAAGGACCCCGATTACCATACCCGTCAGCTGTTCGAAGCCATTGAACAGAAAAAATATCCCAGATGGACCCTCAAGGTACAGATCATGCCGGAAAAGGAGGCGGAAAATTACCGCTGGAATCCTTTCGATCTGACCAAGGTCTGGCCACACGGGGATTTTCCGCTGATCGAGGTCGGTGTCATGGAGTTGAACCGGAATCCTGAAAATTACTTCGCAGAAATTGAACAGGCTGCATTCGCTCCTTCCAATGTGGTGCCGGGTATCTCCTTCTCGCCGGATAAAATGCTTCAGGGAAGATTGTTCGCTTATGCGGATGCACAGAGATACAGGCTGGGAGGGAACTATGAGCGGCTGCCTGTTAACCGGCCCCGTAACGCAGAGGTGGACAACTATCAGCGCGACGGCTTTATGAGATTCGATGAAAATGGAGGCGCCTCTGTAATCTATGAACCCAATAGCTTTAATGGTCCGGTGGCAGACCCCAGATTCAAGGAACCGCCTCTGAAGATCAATGGCGATGCTGACTGGTATGATCAAAAGAGGGGAGTGGACGATGATTTTGTTCAGCCCGGTAATCTTTACCGGTTGATGCCGGCCGATGAAAAGGGACGGCTCATTGAGAATCTGGTGGGCAGTCTCAAGAAGGTTCCCAAAGAAATTCAGGAAAGAATGGTCGCTCATTTCCGCAGGGCTGACAAGGAATGGGGCAACAAAGTCGCCAGGGGATTGGGACTCTCCTGAAAATCCGCTGCTGGATAATCGGATTTTAAATCAGTAAAGAAGGCATAAATATTCATACCTGTAATTTTTCGACCTGTCAGATGTTTTCATTTTTCTGTACTTTTGAAACTGAAAAGCCCGTCCTGAATGATCAGGACAGGCTTTTTTTTACTCTTATTCTGCTTGCTTATATACAAATCAACTCTTAAATTTTCACATCACAGTAAAACATGGGAGTCGGATTCCGGTAAAAATTAAGGAGAGGAGAATCATGCCGCTAAAATTGAGGTCACCTTCAAGCTGCCAGTACGACCAGGTCTCACTGGGTGAGATCATGCTGCGCCTGGATCCCGGAGAAGAGAGAATACATACGACCCGCACGTTCCGGGTGTGGGAGGGCGGAGGTGAGTACAATGTCGCCCGTGGTCTGCGCCGCTGTTTCGGATTGAGGACAGCGGTGGTAACTGCATTTGTTGATAATCCTGTCGGACGTCTGCTTGAGGACCTGGTGCTTCAGGGAGGGGTCGGCACGTCTTTTATCAAATGGACAGAATTCGACGGCATAGGCCGCAAGGTCCGCAATGGTCTGAATTTCACAGAAAGAGGATTTGGCATGAGGGGTGCGGTCGGATGTTCAGACCGGGGTCACAGCGCGGCTTCTCAGCTGAAAAAAGGGGATTTCGACTGGGAGTCGATTTTCGGGAAATCAGGTGCTGTCTGGTTCCACACAGGAGGGATCTTTGCCGCTCTGTCCGGGACCACACCTGAGGTGATAGAGGAGGCCATGACCGCCGCGCGCAAGCATGGAACCATCATCTCCTATGATCTGAATTACCGTCCCTCGCTCTGGAAAGATATAGGGGGTAAAAAGAAGGCACAGGAAGTGAACAAATATCTGGCGTCCATGGTGGATGTGATCCTCGGGAACGAGGAAGATTTTACTGCGTGTCTGGGACTTGAGGTTGCCGGTGTGGATGAAAATCTTTCCAAACTGGATGTGTCGAATTTCAAGAAGATGATCGAACAGGCAGTCAAATCCTACCCGAATTTCAAAGTAGTGGCAACGACACTGAGAAGCGTAAAAACAGCCACTCTGAACGACTGGGGCGCTGTATGCTGGATGGGGGGTCAGTTTTATGAAGCGACGCACCGTAAAGATCTGGAAATACTTGACCGTGTCGGGGGAGGTGACAGTTTTGCTTCCGGCTTGATTTACGGACTCATGAAAACCGGGGATCCCGGTACAGCAGTGGAATATGGCGCTGCCCACGGCGCACTGGCCATGACCACTCCCGGTGACACTTCAATGGCCACACTGAAGGAGGTTGAGAAATTGGCGGGGGGAGGAAGTGCGAGGGTGGACCGTTAGCATCATCAAAAAGGGTCAGGATATTCACATATATAGTATGTAACTGTAAAGACAAATCGCTGTAATGATCGAAATGATTTCAGCGAAGCCTTTCCAATGGTATCGTGAACTGCGGCATTGCGGACATTGACCAAGTAAGGCTTGTTTCCTCAGCCTTCATCCATTACTGGATTATAATTTTTCTGATTGACCCTTCTTCATCATCACCGGTCCGTACACAAGCAGGATTGAACCCAGAATAAAAACAGCTCCGAAAACGGTCATGGTCGTGACGCTTTCGCCTGCCAGAAGCCAGCCCAGAAATACAGCGACCAGCGGATTGAAAAAGGCATAAGTTCCCACTTTTGCGGGAGTACTGGCGCGCAAAAGCCAGATATATGCGGAATAGGCTAGCAGAGTGCCAAAAAGCATGAGATAGACGAGGGACAGAAAGGAGCGCAGAGAGATACTCTCCAAAGACAGCCGGGCGAATTCTCCTTTTGCAAAGGCAATAACAAGCAGTGCGAAACCTCCGGTAATCACCTGCATGCTTATGGTAAATGGAAGGGCAACAGAGTCCTTGATATGCCGGGACCAGAGAGAACCTGCAGACCAGGACAAGGATGCGAAGAGAAGCACCAGTATACCTGTAGCCAGGGAATCCCCTGTCCGGGTCTGAATCAGTATTGTTTCATCTGCTCCTGTCAAAAGAGCGACTCCGGTTATACCCATCAAGACTCCTGCCACTGTCAGCCGGTCCGGCCGCTTGCTGTGAAAGAGAATCCAGTCCAGAAGCACCATCCAGACGGGTATGGTCGCGATCATCAGGGAAGCGAAGCCGGAAGGTATGAACTGTTCAGCCCAGGTCAGGCACCCGTTGCCGCCCACGAACATGAGAATACCGGGGACAGCGGCTTTCTTCCAGTCCATGAGTTTCGGTTTGTCTTTATAACGGCTGCAACTCCAGAGAAAGAGAAGGCATCCCGGTATGATGAACCGAAGTCCTGCCATAAGAAAGGGAGGCATGGTTTCAATGGCGAAACGGATCCCAAGGTAGGTCGATCCCCAGATAATATAAATGACCGCGAAAGCGGCCATGATTTTAATACGCGATTTTCTCATTGTTTCTTCAATACAGTCCTGATAAACTGGTCTCCCTTCATTAATCCCAGAACGCCCTGTTCTACAGATCTTTCGTCGAAACGGTGCACCAAATCCGGCTCCACTGAAGGATCCCAGACAGCCACAGGAACCTCATCTCGAACATGACAACCGCATTCAACGGGTGTTGCATGATCAGGCAGAACTGCGATTACCGTATTCTCTCTCCGGCCTGCCACTCCATCTAGAATACGCTGTACAAGCCGTCTGTCCAGATCTTCGATACACCGGATTTTGAGATCCGTATTCTTCTCGTGACCGGCTTCATCCGGGGCTTCCACATGAACAAATACGAAGTCATATTTTTCCAAGGCC
>CAYXFJ010000047.1:0-15264 GCA_964464265.1 uncultured bacterium | reverse complement strand
ACGCATCCTTCAGCCAGGCTGTGACAGCTACAGGAAGGCTGTCGCCCAGTGATCCCAATCTCCAGAACATTCCTGTGAGGACTGAACTGGGAAAGGAGATCCGCAAGGCTTTTGTTCCTGGGGAAAAAGGATGGGTTCTGCTCTCCGCGGATTACAATCAGATCGAGCTCCGGATCATGGCCCATCTCTCAGGAGATGAAGCCCTGATCTCTTCATTCAGGAAAGGAGAAGATGTACACCGCCGCACAGCAGCAGAGATATTCGGTATTAAACCGGAGGAAGTGACATCAGATCAAAGGCGCCAGGCCAAGACCATCAATTTCGGGATCATGTACGGTATGGGCGAATTTGGACTTGCCCAGAGGCTGGGTATTTCCAGAGGGGAGGCGCAGGCGTTCATCAGCGCCTATTTCGCCAGGTACCCGAAGGTCAATGAATTTATAGCCAGAGCGATCGCGGAAGCTTACAAGAACGGTTTCGTGACCACTTTGCTGAACCGGAGAAGGTATCTTCCGGAGCTTAAGAGTGATAACCGGAATATAAGGGATTTCGCTGAAAGGACGGCGATCAACACCCCCATCCAGGGAACCGCGGCTGATCTGATCAAGATGGCCATGATACGGATTTCGGAACGCTTCAGGAAGCAGGGTCTCGGCGCGAAAATGATCCTGCAGATCCATGATGAGCTCGTTTTTGAGGTTTCATCAGAAGAGCTTGATGCTGTAAAAAAATGGGTCCAGAAGGAGATGGAAACTGCGATCGCTCTTTCACTGCCGGTAAAAGTTGATATTGGGATCGGAAAAAACTGGTTCGAAGCCCATTCCTGAAGAGAAACCGTGGGAATCAAGACAGCGTCACGGGCTATTTTATAAATGCAGATATCGCTTTTAGAAGGCAGCCCGGATTCCCCGGTGATCCCCGGCGGGGGATGCCTTATTAATAGTGTGATTTTTAAAAATAGTATTTGAAAAGTGGACAGAGGGGTGTTATATTAAAAAAAATCATGCCCTGGATAAGGCATGATTTTTATTGGGATTTTCGGAGTGCCGAAGGGGGGAGTCGAACCCCCACGTCCGTTTCGGACACAGCGCCCTGAACGCTGCGCGTCTGCCAGTTCCACCACTTCGGCATTTTAGAAATTATAATGAATTATGAGGCAAATGTCAAGTTATTTATCCTGTAAAGGAGGTTGTTCAATGTCCAGAAATGTTTTATTATTTATTCTCAATGCCATACTCGTCCTTCCCCTGTCCGGGCAGGAAAAATACGACCTGCAGTACAGGTTCGATGCGGGCCAGAAGCAAATTTATACGATCGGCCTGAATTCCCTGGATACTCAGAAGTTCGAGAGCTACCCGCCACAGGAGATCTCAAGCATCATGGAGATGAAGATCAGTCTGGCAGCGGACACAACCCGGAAAACCGAGGAACTTTCCCTGACCGCGACATTTGAAAAAGTGAACGTGACAACCCGCATGGGAGGCCAGACGTTCTATCCGGAAACAGGGGTTTTGATCGGCAAAAGCGCCACGCTTCTTTCCGGGAAAAAGGGAAAAGACACACAGCTCATCGATCGTGAATTCCTGCCGCGCATACAGATTGTGCCCACGGATCCCTCAGGCCAGAATCTGGGGGATTTTCTGAAACAGCTGCTGCACCCCCTGCCGGAACAGCCCGTGGGAAAGGGGGATACCTGGGAGCTGACCATAACTGACACCACAGAGGATCTGGGAAGGGAAGCCATTACTGTGGCAAAGGGATCCTTTCAGCTGAAGAATATCAGGGAGAAGGACGGGATAAAAGTGGCTGAGGTCAGCGGAAAACTGAAAATGACGGCTCTGGTCAAGGGGGATGTGCAGGGCGGAAAATTCGATTACCAGGGAGAAGGCAGCGGCAAGCTGGATTATGTATGGGATCTGGAAAAGAACCGGATGGTCGAAAAAAAGCTGCGCATAGTGATTGACGGAGTTTTCAAGCTGACGGGAATGATGTCCGGTACGGGAACTCTGTCCAGCGACAGCGATTACACGTTCAGACTGGAAAAAGAATGACATGCCCGGACAGGATAAAATTGTCACCCAGAACAGAAAGGCGAGATACGAATATCTGATACTGGACAGATGGGAGGCCGGAATTGTTCTGAAAGGCACGGAAGTCAAATCTCTCAGGGCAGGAAAAGCCAATGTGAACGACAGCTATGCGAGGGTGGAAAACGGGGAAATCTTTCTCTATCAATTCCATATCAGCCCGTATGAAAAGGGATCCTTTTTCAACCATTCCCCGCTGCGGAAAAGAAAGCTTTTACTGCACAGGAGAGAGATCCGCAAGCTTGAGGGAAAGGTGGAGGAAAGGGGTCTGACCCTTGTGCCCCTGAAAGTGTATTTCAAGAACGGGGTTGTCAAGATAGAGCTGGCGCTGGCCAGGGGGAAAAAGCAGTACGATAAAAGAGATGACATCGCGAAGCGGGACTCGGACCGGGAAGTGGAAAGAACGTTCCGCCAGAAGCACAGCGGAGAGAAAACGAATGGATAATGTTTTTCACATATTGAAGGAAAGAGGCTTCATCTACCAGACCACGGACGACGTTACCCTGGAGAAACTTCTCGGGAAGAAAAAGATCACCTGCTACATCGGCTTCGATGCAACAGCGGATTCCCTTCATGTCGGCAGTCTCGTCCCCATAATGGCCCTGGTGCATATGCAGCATTGCGGACATCGTCCCATTGCGCTGCTCGGCGGCGGAACCACCATGGTGGGAGATCCCAGCGGCAGGACGGAAATGCGGAAAATGATGACGGTCGAACAGATCGAAGCTTTCGGCAAAGGCATTGAAAATCAGCTAAAACGGTATCTGGATTTCAGCGGCGGAAAGGCGATCATGCTCAACAATGCCGAATGGCTTCTCTCTCTTAATTACATCACCTTTCTGAGAGATATAGGCAGGCATTTCAGCGTCAACCGCATGCTGACCGCAGAGAGCTACAGGCAGCGTCTCGATTCCGGCCTCTCTTTTATTGAATTCAATTATATGCTACTTCAGGCCTATGATTTTTATGTGCTCGCCCGCGATCATGAATGCGAACTGCAGATGGGGGGCCAGGATCAGTGGGGCAACATCGTTGCAGGCTCTGATCTGACCCGCAGAATGATCGGAAAGGAAGTTTTTGGGATTACCTTCCCCCTTCTTTTAAAATCCGACGGGGAGAAGTTCGGCAAATCCGCTTCAGGCACGGTCTGGCTTGACAGGAATAAAACCTCTCCCTTTGATTTCTACCAGTACTGGCGCAATATCGATGATCAGGACCTCGATAAATGCCTGGCTCTTCTCACTCTCCTTCCCATGGATGAGGTCAGGCGCCTGCCCGGCGAAAACATCAACCGTGCCAAAGAAATTCTGGCTTTCGAGATCACACGGCTGACGCACGGAGAAGACGATGCTGCGCAGGCTTATATCGCTTCGGTGAAACAGTTCGGAGAAGCGGATCCTCAGAAGAACATCAAAACGAGTTCCTCGATTCTCCGGATCGAGAGCGGTTCCGCGGAACTGCCCACAATTACACTGCCCGGAGAGCTGCTGAAAGGGGTCTGGATAGTCAGGCTTTTTGTGGAAAGCGGCCTGTGCCGGACCAATGGGGAAGCAAGAAGGCTCATCCAGCAGGGCGGAGCTTATATCAATGATGAAAAGATCGAAAAAGAGGACAGGGAGATCACCCGGTCGGATGTTCCCGGGGGCTCTCTCATCCTTCGGGCCGGGAAGAAACGGTACAGAAGGGTTGTCTTTCAATAAAAACTTTCCTGAAAGAATCGCATTTACAAGTTTCAAAATATAAGATCATTCCCCCGGTTAATCCCCCGGAATGGAGGCTGGTTCTTAAAAGGAAAAACCGATATGAGACGGCGATTCGGTAAAGTGACGGTCGAGCTGGTTGAAGGGGATATCACCGAACTGGATACGGATGCCATCGTCAATCCGGCCAATTCAGAGCTTGCCCACGGAGGAGGTGTGGCGGGAGCCATCGTACGGAAAGGCGGAGAGATCATTCAGGATGAGAGCAAAACCTGGATCCTGGCAAGGGGCGAGGTGCCCGTGGGCCGTGCGGCGATCACCACCGGCGGCCGGTTACATGCCAGATATGTCATTCACGCTGTGGGACCCATGATGGGTGAGGGGGAGGAAGATGAAAAGCTCAGGCAGGCAACCGTCAGCAGCCTGCGGATGGCGGAGAAGCACAGTCTTTTTTCCATTGCGTTTCCTGCGATCAGCACAGGCATTTTCGGATATCCCCTGGACCGTTGCGCGCAGGTCATGCTTTCCACGGTGGTCGATTATATTCAAAAAGAAACGACGCTGAAGAGAATCATTTTCTGCCTCTGGGGTAAAGAGGCTTTCGAGGTTTTTAAGAACGTTTTGAAAAAGTTGTGACCTGCCTGATGGTTTAAAGGTCCGGATTCCGGATTTTTTAGACCTCATTCTAATTCTTTCAAACAGATGACCCTGAATTCATGTACCGGCCGGATGAATGACCAGAAGAGATCCTGTTTTTCTTATTCTTTGGGAGGTGCCCATGTTCAAGAGGTTTTTCCGCATTGAGGAAAGAGACACGACCCTGCGTGTGGAAGTGATGGGGGGCCTGGCCACGTTCATGACCATGGCCTACATTATATTTCTGAATCCCATGATACTATCCATGGATTTTGCTGGCAATCCGACCGGCCTGTCCATGGATGCGGTAATGCTCGCCACATGCCTGGCATCGTTCATCAGCACTGTCATTATGGGACTATACGCCAATTACCCCATTGCCCAGGCGCCGGGAATGGGAGAGAATATTTTTTTCGTGACCGTGGCGACAGCTCTTGCCGCGCAGGGAATAACGGATGCATGGAAAACCACTCTTGGCATCTGTTTTATCTCGGGAGTCGTGTTTCTTGTCCTCTCATTATTGAAATTCCGAAAAGCCATCATCGATTCGGTCAGCCCGAGCATGAAGAACGCTATAGCCGTGGGAATAGGCTTCTTCATCGCATTCATCGGTTTGCAGAACGCAGGCGTGATCGTGGCTTCCGAAGGTACAGCCGTTAAATTCAACAGCCATTTTCTCCAGCCGGACGTTCTCATTTTTTTCGCCGGACTGATCGTGACCGCTGTCCTGCATGTGCGAAAGATCAGGGGTGCGATACTGTGGGGCATACTTTTCACCACGATACTCGCGCTGGTAGCAGGTCAGACACGGTACGATGGCATACTCGGCCTTCCGAAAACACATGCTGTTTTCCAGCTCGACATTGCAGGCGCATTGAAGATCCGGTTCCTGCCTTTCATTGTCGTTTTTCTCTTTCTGGACATGTTTGACACTGTCGGTACGCTGATTGGAGTGTCAGAGCAGGCGGGATTCGTCAAGGACAATCAGCTGCCCGGCGCTAACCGGGTTCTCGTTTCCGACGCAATAGGCACTGTAGTTGGAGCGTGTTCTGGCACGAGCACGGTCACTTCTTTTATTGAAAGCGCGGTCGGGGTGCAGTACGGCGCGCGTACGGGACTTGCGAGCCTGGTGACGGGTATCCTTTTTCTTTTTGCTCTGTTCTTTAATCCGGTTGTTGCTATGGTAGGGAAATACGCACCGATCACTGCACCCGCACTGGTCCTCGTCGGGTCCATGATGGTCAAGAATATCAGCAGGATAGACTGGGAAGATTATTCCGAGGCCATCCCCTGTTTCCTGATCATGCTCGGTATCCCTTTAAGCTATAATGTTGCTGACGGACTGGCCCTTGGCTTTATCCTCTATCCGGTCATCAAGCTTTTAACCGGAAAAGCGAAGGAGTCAAACTGGTTTATGTATCTGGTAGCACTTATTTTCATTCTGCGGTACGTTTTCATCAGGATCTAGAAAGCCCTTATGCCTGGATGCCCTTGCGGAGGAGCTACATGACAGCAGGGACATAAGGTCATTGTAAGACCTGAGGCCTTCATACCCCGGTCCCTCATAAAGGAACCGGGTTTTTTATTTATGGCTGCTGTCCCTGATTCGGCCCGACGGTTTGCGATACCTTAAAAAGGGAACCGGGAATATTAATTCTAACTCCCGGCTGGGCACAGTTAATTAAGATGGAAGTTCCCTGCGGACCCGGCAGTAATGTTAAAAAATGTCTTGCTTTTATGCAATTTGTTCTTAAATTAGGGTTGCCTAACTTTGTTAGGCGAGACAAATAAAAAGGAGCAGGTCATGAATTCCCGCTTGTCCTCCAGCATGGAAGATTATTTAAAGACAATACATCTTCTCAAAATGGATCGGGGGGTTGTACGCGTGAAGGACATCGCCGGTTCGATGGCCATCACCATGCCGAGTGTATCGTCTGCTTTAAAACAGCTTGAAAAACAGCATCTCGTATGGCATTCCAGATACGAATGGGTCGATCTGACCGATGAGGGTTTAAAGGTGGCCAGTAATGTGTGCAGGAGGCACAATGTCATCAAGCATTTTCTTTCGGAAATACTGGGAATTAACCCTGTGATTGCGGAAAAGGATGCCTGCGGCATGGAACACAGCATCAGTCCGGAAACGCTTGAAAGGCTGGTTGAATTTGTGGAGAGTGGAGCAGAAAAACCAGAATAAGGATTACAGACCGATATGAAAAATGAATATGGACCGGAGAGAAAGGATACGCTGACTCTGGATCGTGTGAAAATGGAAACGCCTGTCGAGGTGGAGCGCATCACCGGGGGATGGGGTATACGCCAGCGTTTTTGCCAGATGGGGTTACAGAGAGGGGTCAGGATAAGGGTAAAGAGAAGCGCCATCATGAATGGACCGATAATTGTGGAGATACAGGGGGTGGATGTGGCGCTGGGCAGGGGCATGGCCAGGAAAGTAATCGTTCATGAAACACATACATCATAGAGCCAGGCGTCATTTCGCGAACCGGAGGCACCCCGAAGCCGGCCGGACCATGGTCCTGGTCGGACAGCCCAACTGCGGAAAAAGCACCCTTTTCAATGAGGTGGCCGGATACAGGTCCATATCATCCAATTTCCCGGGAGCCACTGTGGGTTATACCAGAAGCAATGTGTGCTTTCAGGGCGAGACTATCGATCTGGTGGATCTGCCGGGAACCTATTCACTGACCTCGGTGGATGAGGCTGACAGGGAGACCCAGCGGTTCCTGCTGACACGGCACGTGGATCTGATCATCAACGTGATGGATGCCTCGGTGATCAGCCGGAGCCTGGAGCTGACCCTCCAGCTCCTGGATCTTGAAATACCCATGGTACTCTGCCTGAACATGATGGACGAAGCAGAGAGAAAAGGCACCAGGATCGATACGGAAAAACTCTCGGAACGTCTCGGCATTCCGGTCATTCCTGCGGTGGCTTCCAAAGGAAAAGGCATCAATGATCTTTTTAACCGGGCACTGGATTCAGCTGACGCAAAAAGGCTGGGTCATCATATACCGGGGCATCATGATGTGGAGAAGGTTATCGATAATCTGATCCTTGTCCTTAAGAAGAATTTCGGGGCTGATCCGCCATTCCCGGTTCATCTTATGGCCACAAAGCTTTTGGAAAAGGATCCCTATTTCGAAAATCTGATCCCGGACCATCCGGAAATGATACTGGAAGTGAAGCGGTGCAGGGACCATCTTTCAAGGCAGCACGGACGTACCTCAGATGAAGTCATCGGGTCTGAACGGCATGACCTGTCCATGTCCATTTTCGAGGAAATAAGCACATTCGAGAAGACTCTCCGCGACTGGAGGGACCGCATCGACGATGTTCTGATGCATAATATCTGGGGATATGTAATTCTGATTATTCTCCTTGTTTTATTTTTTCAGGGTATTTTCAAATTCGGCAACCTTCTCGAAGGTCCGCTTCTCGCATGGACCGGCGATATACACCACTGGATACAGGCGAAGCTTGGCCGCGAATCTCTATTTGCAGCAGTCGCTGCAGGTGCTGTCCAGGGGATAGGGGGAGGGTTCGCTATTGTGCTGCCTTATCTTTTTCCGTTTCTATTCGTTCTTGCTGTTCTTGAGGATGTGGGTTACATGCCCCGGGTGGCCTTTCTTCTGGATGCATTTATGCATAGAATAGGTCTTCACGGAAAGGCGGCCATACCCGCCATACTGGGTTACGGATGCAATGTGCCGGCGGTAATGGCCACCCGCATTCTGGAATCTTCCAGAGACCGTTTCATTGCAGCGACCATTGCCTCGATGATCCCCTGTGCGGCACGAATGACCATTATTTTCGGACTGGTGGGATATTATCTCGGAGGCATTGCCGCTTTAAGCCTTTACATTTTGAATTTTGCGGTCATTGCCCTTTCCGGAAAAGTGTTATCCGGGCTCATGCCGGAGCTCTCACCGGGGATGATTCTGGAAATCCCGGCCTACAGGATACCACGCCTCAAGTCCTCATTCCTTAAAACCTGGCTGAGGCTGAAGGATTTTATCATTGTTGCGTGGCCGCTTTTAATCGCCGGCAGCGCGGTCCTCGCGCTGATAGACGCATACAATCTCCCGGATGCGGTGAACAGCCTGTTTACGCCACTGACTTCACTTCTGGGACTTCCGAGGGAGGTCGGGATACCCTTGATCTTCGGTGTTCTGCGCAAAGAGCTTACCATGCTGATGCTGATACAGGCCATGGGCACTCAGGATGTGGCTTCCGTTATGAGTCAGGGTCAGATACTGACGTTCACGGTCTTTGTGATTTTTTATATCCCGTGTGTGGCCACCATGGGCGTGCTGGCCAAGCAGATACGGTGGAGAGGGATGGCGGCCGTAACGGTGTTTACCTTTCTTGTGGCAATGTTCCTCGGGATTCTGACCAGGGTGTTCTCAGCCCTTATCTGGTAAAAGGATTATGATATGAAAGAAGCGAAACTGTACCGTAAGCTGGAGAAACATAAGGTTCAATGTCTGACATGCGCTCACAGCTGCAGTATAGGACCCGGAAAGCGCGGTATCTGCAGGGTCATGGAGAACCAGGAAGGGATTCTGTACAGTCTGGTCTACGGCAAGGCTATTGCCCTGCATGTGGATCCCATCGAAAAGAAACCTCTCTTTCACTTTCTTCCGGGATCATTCTCATTTTCCATGGCCACAGCGGGATGTAACATGCACTGTCTCAACTGCCAGAATGCGGACATTTCACAGTTATCCGCCGGGGATAGCAGGATCGAGGGAAGGCCTGCCCTGCCTGAAGAGCTGGTGAAAGCTGCGTCAATTAACAAATGCGGCAGCATTTCGTATACATACACGGAACCGGCGGTCTTTCTGGATTACGCCCTTGATACGGCGGAAATCGCTCGAGAGAGAGGACTGAAAAACGTTTTCGTGACGAACGGCTATTTCTCGGAAGAGGCTCTGGTACTCATCGTGCCGCTGATCGATGCTGCCAATGTGGATCTGAAGACATTCAATGACAGCCGTTACAGGCTTCACTGCGGCGCCCGGCTCGAACCTGTACTGAACAGTATCCATATACTGCATGAGGGGGGAGTATGGGTGGAAGTGACCACGCTTCTTATTCCGGACTTCAATGATTCCGAGGAAGAACTCACCTCCATCGCAGAGTTCATTTATAAATGCGGACCCGATATCCCCTGGCATATCAGCAGGTTTCACCCGGCATACCGGCTGACAGACAGGCCGCCCACATCCATCGAGGCGGTACAGATGGCTGTCAGCATTGGAAAAAGGGCGGGACTTCATCATGTTTATTCAGGCAATGTCTGGGGAGATGAAGGAGAGAATACGTATTGCCATCAGTGCGGTACGAGGCTGATCAGGAGAGCTGGATTTCAGGTGAAGGAAAACAGGATCAGTCATGGGAAATGCCCTGAATGCGGAACAGCCATAAAAGGCGTCTGGTCAGGTTAACAGGGATAAGTCTGAAAGGCAGTCTGCTGTGATAAAAATGGAGCACAGATCGACAGAATAAGGGGATGCTGAATACCCATCATCTACCGGCCAGGAAGGCCGGTCACAAATGAACAGGAGAAAAATCTATGAATGGAAACAGAGGCAGGTTTTCAAAGGGGGGATTGTTTTTGATCGGTTTTGTTACAGGTGTACTTGTGTCTGTTGTAGCATGTCTGTGTCTGGCAAACTATCTTATTAAAAATCCCCAGAAAATCATCGGCAAGGCTGTGGATGCGGGTATGAACCGGGTCATTATAAAAACCATGGAAACAGTACCCAGAGAATTCGTAAGCCAGAGAGAGACAGAGATCACCTCAGCAGCCCAGCGGTTTGCAACCGCTTTCAGTCAGAATAAAATTCCGCCTGAAAAGATCAGTGAGCTGGCCAGAATGGGTTTCACGATCATGCAGGATCAAAAGATCACGACCCAAGAAATCGATGAGGTCATTCAGACGGTGAACCGCATTTCCAGACAATAAGATCGGGAAACAAGACCGCATCGCAAGAGCGCGGGAAACGGTAAGGTGATGTCAGAGATTCATGAACTGTTTCCTGTTAAACCTGGGCCACTGTCTGGCGGCTCACAAGGGAAAGGATCTCCCGGTCATTGATTGAGATCTGTTACGGGAAATGCTATTACCCGGGTAAGGATTCATGATCATGTTTGCATTTCGTAAATGTGATCTTACTGATAACCCTAAGGAGGAGGAAAATAACAATGAAAAGAATCATCGATCTGAATGTCTGGGTTCTGTTACTGGCCGGAGTGGTCATGATTATGATGAATTGCGCTAAAAAAGAGTCGCTGATACCACGGCAGGTACTTTTCGGTAATCCAGACAAGTCGTCACTGAGCATCAGTCCCAATCATCAGATGGTTGCGTATCTGGCCCCTCTGGATGATGTCATGAACGTCTGGGTTGCTCCCGCTGACAATCCCGACGCTGCCGTGGCAGTCACAAAGGATACGCTGCGCGGAATCCGGATCTATTTCTGGGCATACAATAACGAGCAGATCCTCTATCTCCAGGATCTGGGAGGAGATGAGAACTGGCAGGCGCATGCCGTGAACGTGAAAACCAAAGAGGATAAAATCCTCACGCCCTTCGAAGAGATCCCGGGTCCCGACGGTAATCCCATTATGCTGCCCAATGGTAAAAAACTGAGGCCCATGGTACAGATCCAGAGTGTGAGCTACAAGTTCCCGAACGAAATCTTAATCGGATTGAATAACCGGAATCCGCAGTTCCACGATGTCTACCGGCTGCATATTCAAACCGGAGAAATGAATCTGATCCAGCAGAACGACAGGTTTATGGGCTTCCAGACGGATGATGATTATACCATCCGTTATGCCCTGCAGATGACCCCTGACGGCGGCAATGAAATGTTCATCCCGGACGGAAAGGGAGGGTGGAAATCGTTCGATAAGATTCCCATGGAAGACATGATGACCACAGCGCCGATCACCTTCGATAAGACCGGGAATATCCTGTACATGATCGACAGCCGCGGCCGTAATACGGCTGTTCTCGTATCGCTCGATCTGAAAACGAAAGAGAAAAAGGTGGTCTTCGAAGACCCGCGGGCTGACCTGAGCGATATCATGATGCACCCCATTGAGAAGACCGTGGAGGCCGCAGCCTGCAATTATACGCGCACCGAGTGGACGATACTGGATAAATCCATACAACCGGACATAGACTATCTCAAGACCGTTGCGGATGGGGACATGAATGTGACCGGCCGTTCCCTCGATGACAACGTATGGACCGTGGCATACATAAAGGATAATGGTCCGGTTCAATACTATCTCTACGACAGAGCCGCAAAGAAAGCGAAATTTTTATTCACGAACCGGAAACAGCTTGAAGGTCTCGTGCTTTCAAGAATGCATCCCGTGATTATCAAATCCAGGGATGATATGAATCTGATCAGTTATCTGACGCTTCCCTACTGGACCGATCCGGACGGTGACGCGCGTCCGGATGCCGCACTGCCCATGGTGCTCTTTGTGCACGGCGGTCCCTGGGCCCGGGATTCATGGGGATACGCTTCCTATCATCAGTGGCTGGCCAATCGGGGATACGCTGTTTTGAGCGTGAATTATCGCGGTTCCACGGGATTCGGGAAAGATTTTATCAATGCATCCAATCTGGAGTGGGCCGGAAAAATGCACGATGATCTGATCGATGCCGTGAACTGGACAATCAAGGAAGGTATCGCCGATAAAAATAAGATCGCGATCATGGGTGGCAGTTACGGAGGGTACGCGACGCTGGTCGGTTTGACCTTTACACCGGATGTTTTTGCCTGCGGTGTGGATATCGTCGGCCCATCCAATCTTCGGACACTTCTTGAGACCATTCCTCCTTACTGGGCACCTGTACTGGATATGTTCACGACAAGAGTGGGGGACCACCGGACGGAGGACGGGAGGAAGCTGCTCGAATCCCGTTCGCCGCTGACCTATGTGGACAGGATTCAAAAACCGCTGCTCATCGGCCAGGGAGCGAACGATCCGAGGGTCAAGCAGACAGAATCGGACCAGATCGTGAAAGCCATGCAGGAAAAGAATATCCCCGTGACCTACGTTCTCTATCCCGATGAGGGGCATGGATTCGGACGGCCGGAGAATACTCTGTCCTTTAATGCCATTGCCGAACTATTTCTTGCCCGGAATCTCGGGGGGAAGTCGGAGATCATCGGTGATGATTTTGAAGGCTCGAGCATCACTGTGCCGGCAGGAGCAGAGCATATTCCAACATTGAAGGAAACGCTCGGGAAATAATGGCTGTTCATACAGGTTTACCTCATATCGCCGGTGCAAAAATGCACCGGCGATATGTACTTCAAAATTGACTGCTTAAGATGTTGGAATTTTGTTGCCTTTTTTATTAAAACATTGTATAATTTTGTAATTCTCACCATCTGTCAGGAATGGTTTCAGATTTAGTGAGTTTCATGGATAACTATTATAAATCAATAAGAATAAATTATTGAGGAGGAATAAAATATGGTAATGCCGGAATATGTGTCCAGAGAAGAAGTGAAGCGGGTCTGCAAAAACCTGAAGATCAGAGATTGGACAGAGATTGATGAACCCTCCATAACGAAAAAGGAAGCAGAAATAATTTTAAAAATAGTGAATGTACAAGGGATGAAAATAGATGTTGAAGATTTTCGTCAGGGTCTGGAAGTGGAACTGGAACACGGGACAAGATTTGAAGATGCGAATGTGACGAATAATCATCCTCTGTTAACAGGAAAAATAGTACTGGCCCATATGAAGGAAACGCTGGATTATTACAGGCTTTTGGACGTGGCAGAATTTGAAGGGGATCTGTTAAAGGCCGTTAAAGCAAAGGATATTTTAAAAATACAGAATAAATATAAAAAACTGTGCGCTGCCAAAGTCATTCTCAATCAGTCAACAGTAAAACAGTTATCCTGAAACCAGCACGTCCGTCATCATTGACATGCGCGTGCAACAAGCAGTCTCCTTTACAAGCTGGACCATCATGTGTAAAAGGGAGGATCTTCCTCGAATGTCACAGGTTGAAATAGTACAGGCTGACCTCAACAGGAAAGAACATCAGCAGGCTGTTGTTGAACTCATTGACGCCTATGCTGCGGATTCTATGGGTAATGGCAAGCCCCTTCCGGATGAGATCAAACGCGCCCTGATACCCGGATTACAGAAGCATCCCACCACGATCATCTTCCTTGCCTATATGGCCGGCAGGGCTGTCGGTATTGCCGTGTGCTTCCAGGGATTTTCGACTTTCGCAGCCCGGCCGCTCATCAATATACATGACCTGGCCGTACTGCCCGGCTACCGGGGGCAGGGAATTGGCAAACTGCTTTTACAGGAAATCGAACGGAAAGCAAAGGATATGGGCTTCTGCAAACTCACATTGGAGGTGCAGGAAAACAATCTTCGGGCCAGGCGCATTTATGAAACAGCCGGGTTTGGACAGGCAAGATATCAGAATGCAGCCGGAGGTTCTCTTTTTTATACGAAACAGCTGTAGGTCAGGCCATATTCCATGACATCAGCATGCACCTGACTGCCTGCTGCCCGGTTTATCAAGCCCACATCCCTGTTACGTCTTTGATTGAGGGTAGCTGCGGGTATGACGGTAAGTGAGTCCGCTGTGTCAGCCTGAACGGAGGGCGCTGTGGTTCCGGACATAGTAATCGAGCCGATGACAGAGGAGTTTATCCTGTGGCGTTGTCTTCATAGCGGACCGCTCTCCCGTGGCATGATCGATCTTTGGCCATCTGACAGCAAGTTGCCATGGGAACGCTTTCGCGAGAGGAATGTGCCGCTCCTGAGGGAGCTGACCCGAACTTACGGAGCATGCGCTATCATTGCCCGTGACGGGGAGAGAATTGTAGGACAGCTTCGTTTCTACCCGAAGGTCGTCTGCAGCATGGATCGAGCAGGCGGGCTTTGCCTCCAGCAGGACCATCCTTCAGGTCCTGCTGAGGACTTTGCTGACAGCTACTTCCCGGCATTTGCAGAGATCGGGGACAGGACGCTCGTGGTTCACTGCCTGATGACAGGATCCCTGCAGCAAAAGGAGAATCCTTACCAGAGGAAGGGCATTGGCACACGCATGGTCAGGAACTTGATCCAATGGGCGAGAGCGAACGGCTGGGAAGGTATTGAGGCCGATTCATTTGAGGATATTCCTATCATCTACGAGATCACGGGCAGTGCAGGGCACACGTTCTGGGAAAAGAGTGGATTTCACATGGCCGACAGGCATCCACACCCGTATTTACAGAACGGGAATGAGTTTGCCAGAACGCTTGAAGAGCAGGCCGGGGCCATCGGGATTTCCCCTGAAAAGGCCAGAGACCGGCTTGTCATGCGTCTTGATCTCATTTGACCCGGAAAGGTGAACTGTGCTTTTGAAACCTCGCCTGAAAGAGTGCTTAAAGTGTTGGCTTTTTTACGCGACTTTTCAAACGGATTGACATGGAAAACCGTTATATGTAATCCTGTTTTATCCCGTATCCTGTTTTTGAAAATTCAGGAATCAAAAATATTATTGACAAACCTGAATATAATTTGTATAATTTATATTATTGTTTCAGTGAATCATTGAGCCAACATCAAGTGATGAATAGAATTAAAGGCGATTTTAACGGAAGATCAGATGGGGGGAAACTATGATGAGTGGTCAGATAAAGAATGGGAAAGATCATCTGTATACATCTTTTCTCCGGCTGATCCGTCATATTAAAACAGTGTCTTCAAAGAGAGAGAAAATGACGCGATAATATTCTGCTCTCTACTTTTTCAGGCCGTTATGCGGCACCCAC
>CAYXFJ010000046.1:11822-15403 GCA_964464265.1 uncultured bacterium | reverse complement strand
CCCCTTGTGCCGGTCATCATGAAGCTCTGGACCACGTCCTACGGCCTGGCCTCAGCCGGCTGGTCATGCCTGCTTTTCCTGGTATTTTACCTGATCATAGATGTCTTCGGATTCCGCAAATGGGCGTTTCCCTTTGTGGTCATAGGCATGAACGCGCTGGCAGTCTATATGGGACGTACGCTCATCCCTCTGGGAAAGATCGTGGGCGTATTTACAGAGCCCATAGCGGAACGTATGGGTTCGTTCGGGACGCTTTTCGAGGCATTGGCAGTTCTTGCCGTGGAATGGATGATCCTTTACTGGATGTACAAAAGAAAACTGTTTCTGGCAGCCTGACCGGGAAGCATACGGACCTGATGTATCCGGTCATCCATGCTTATAGAGAGACCTGCCTTTCACAGGCGCCTGAAGCTGCGGATGAAGAAAAGAGGAGGAATTCATGGAACCGCATCCGTATAAAGATCCGTTCATTCACCCCTGGCTTTTACTTTTGTTGTGCTTTATCCTTCTTCTGTCATTACCTGATGCTTCATTCGCGCAGACAGCACGTTCTTCGCCTCCTTACGAACCGGAAAATCCCTTCCCCCTGCTCCAGCCCGATATAGACCGGTGGAATTATCTTGCACCCGGTCTGCACGGTTCGTACGGCTCCATAGACATGCGGTATGAGCGTGATATCGTTCCCTTGTTTACAGAACAAAGATCATGGAGTGCATGCGCCTGGCGCGGCGAGAAGGTCGATTTACAGCTAATTCTCTGGAGTTCAAACGGGATCAGGCAGGTCCGCTGTGAGCCCACAGAATTCAAAAATGAAAAAGGAGCCTTGATCGGACCTTCCTCTGTCCAGGCCTGGTTCGTGCGGTATCTGATAAGCGAAAACGAGTTTACCGACTGCGGCCGCCGCGATCCTCTGAACCAGCCGGTTCTTCATGCAGACATTCTGGACGATATCAGCAGGCTCGATATTCCTGAGCGAAGCACCCGTCCTGTGTGGATCACGATCCATGTCCCCCGCACGGCCGAGGCAGGAGACTACAAAGGCAAACTCATTGTGCGGGCAGAGGGAGGGATTGCCCTTGATTTCGATCTTCGTCTGGAAGTCCTGCCTCTCGTGCTTTCCGAACCTTCCGAATGGACTTTTCATCTGGATCTCTGGCAGAATCCATGGGCTGTTGCCCGTTACCATGATGTCAAGCCCTGGTCCGCGGAACATGTCGCCCTTCTCAAGCCCCTTTTAAAAATGCTCGGCGACGCAGGAGAAAAATGCATTACCACGACCATTATTGCGCATCCCTGGAATGCGCAGACCTATGATGCCTATGAATCCATGGTGGAATGGATACGGCGTGCGGACGGCACATGGTATTTTGACTATACGGTATTTGACCGTTATGTGGACCTCTGCCATGAATGCGGAATCACACGCCAGATCAACTGCTATTCCATGATCTGTTTCCGTACCAATACATTTAAATATTTCAATGAATCATCAGGGAACTATGAATACCTCTATGCCGAACCCGGAACGGAAGCCTATAAAGCGCACTGGGCACCTTTCCTCAGGGATTTTGTCATCCATCTGAAAGAGCGCGGCTGGCTCGGTAAAACCTGTATAGCTATGGATGAGCGCCCCTATGAACTGATGAGCAAAATCATCGGGTTCCTGCACGAGACCGCCCCCGGGCTCGGGATCGCACTCGCTTCCGAAGATGCAGAGGAGAACCTGAACGCGCATATCACGGATTACAGTGTTTCGCTTTCCAGGTTCACCCAAAAGGATATCCTGGAAGAGAGGAACAGGCGCGGAGTGAAAACAACATTTTATGTATGCTGCGTGGAGGAACAGCCCAACACGTATCCGGCTTCCGAACCGGCGGAATCTGCCTGGATAGGATGGTGTGTGGCGGCCAACGGTTTTTCAGGGTTCCTCAGATGGGCTTATAACAGCTGGGGGGAATATCCGCTCTACGACGCCAGGTATATCAACTGGGCGCCCGGGGAAAATTTTCTGGTTTATCCGGGAGCGCGCAGCTCCATTCGTTTTGAGCGCTTGAGGGAAGGGATACAGGATCATGAGAAGATACTGACCGTGAAAAAAATTCTCGGGAAGCAGAAGGGCAGCAAAGCCAAAAAAGATCTGGCCGAACTCGATAAACTGCTTGAGCTGTTCACGTATAATTACGCTCAGAATGTGCCCTGCACACCGCTGGTAAATGAGGGCAAATCTTTGCTCGAGAAAATATCACGGAGTATAGCCGGGATGGAATAAAAAATGACCGGCCGGAACAAAGTCATTCAGAAATAAGAAAGGGGATAATATGAAATTCGGTATTCACACATTGCTGTTCAAGGAGACATTCCTTGAAAAGGATCTTCCTGTGCTTGAAAAATGCAAGAAGATGGGATTTGATGCCATTGAAATTCTCCCGTTTGATCCGGACAACTTTCCCGCGAAAAAGGTGCGGCAGAGGGCAAAAGAAATTGGACTGACGGTCAATCTGGGTTACGGGATTCCCGAGGAGTACAACACCATATCTCCGGATCCTAAAGTACGGGAAAGGGGCGTCGCTTTTGCCAAAAAGCTCGTTGATCTCTCCAATGAAGCAGGAGCCGAAGTATTCGGCGGGGCTGTGTACTGCGGCTGGGGGTACAGGACAGGCAAAATGAGAACAAAAGATGAATGGAAATGGGGAGTAGAAGCCATGCGGAAGATCGCAGGGTATGCCCAGGAAACGTCCGGTTTGATCCTGGGCATTGAACCGCTGAACCGCTTTGAATCCCATTTCATCAATATTGCCCGGGATGCGGTACAATTCATCAAGGATATAGGATTGCCGAACATCAGGGTCCATCTGGATACCTTCCATATGGTGCGTGAGGAAAACAATATTCCTCAGGCTGTCAGGGATACGGGTAAATACGTTGGGTATGTACATGCCTGTGAAAATCAGCGCGGGATTCCGGGTACCGGACTGATCCCCTGGGTTGAATTTTTCAAAGCTCTGAAGGATATAGGATATGACGGTTGTATCACGATCGAATCCTTTGATCCCAATATGGAGCGGATCGCGAAATTGTGCAGCATCTGGAGGAAATTAGCGGATTCCCCTGAACAGCTGGCTGTCGAAGGACTGCGATTCTTGAAAGGCGTTTATGCTGAGGTATACGGAAAGGCGCGATAAAATGCCGCTGTCATCCTGTTCAAGTCCCGATAAATTTATTTTTTCTTTACAGGGAATAATGTATATTACACTGTACAGGTTTACCGGCGTGTTCAATACGGTTATGTAATTATTAAAATATCAAAAAAGGGCCTTTGCTATGGAAGAAAAAATCATCCTTGACAGGATGGCCGACTGGTCAAAAGGCTTCGATCCTCAGAAACTGGTCCGCCTTGACAACAAAATCGCTCATAAGGTAAAGACAGAAAATATATTCGTCTCGCGCATTGAGCAGATCCAGGAAGGAGATTCTGACATTTTCCTCAGCCAGCTGGCCATTGATTCCAGACATCCCTACTACTTTGAGCATAATTACGACCATGTGCCCGGCATGATGCTCATAGAGGCGGGAAGGCAGGT
>CAYXFJ010000046.1:0-11812 GCA_964464265.1 uncultured bacterium | reverse complement strand
CTGCCATAGCTCATCTTTTCTACCAGGTTGATTTCAACACGGTGTTCGTTTTAAATGAAATGAATGTCCGTTTCTTCAAATTTGTGGAGCTGACGTCGCCTGTCTTCATCCGGTCCATGGTGCGGAATAAAATGCTTCGGAAAGACCGTCTCATTCAGATGGAGCATGACGGTTATTTTCTGCAGGATACTCATGAAGTGGCATACATGGGCGGCACCTGGCAGATGTACGACAGGAAGATCATCCAGAGATTCCGCAAAGCGGGTCAAAATAAAACCCTGACGATTGGATAGAGATGCAGGTCTGCCAATACATTTACTGTAAGCACGCGTTTCCTGAAGGCCTTTCGATCTGTCCGGTCTGCGGATACCCGGTCAAAGCCTCGCTCGGACAGGATGAGAAATTCATCCGGGAACATCTGCCTGAAGTGACGGGGACTCCCGTTATCGATATGCATCAGATCCTCATCAGCCGCGAAGGGATTCTGGATGCCCAGCTCGAGATGATGGATTTGCTACATATCGAAAAAGCCCTGCTCCAGTCCGTTCCTTCCAAAGTGGAATCGATGTGGAGCAACAGGCAGCTTCTGGAAGTGAAGCAAAAATACAGCGACAGGTTCATTGTCTCGCATTTCATGGATCCGCGTCATCCTCTTGCCAGAAAGCGGCTGAAGCAGTACAGGGAAAGAGGAATACGGGTCATCAAGCTTCTTCCGTGCCTGGGATATCAGCCTGACGATGCACGCTGGAACCGGTTCTTCGAGACCATGGATAAACTCGGTCTTGCTGCAATGGTACATACGGGATTCATCACGGCGCGTCATAAGGAAGAAGAAAGACGGGCCGGTATGTTCCTGCATTCGAAGTACGGGAATCCGATCTTTTTCGATATTCTGGCCAGAAAATACCCGCGTATTCAGTTCATACTCTGTCATATGGGAGGGAATATCTGGACGGATGAAGCTCTCGAAATGATCAATCATCACGAGAATGTGTGGGGGGACATCAGCGGATCGGGTATCGGTGCTTTGAAACGCATACTCGCCGCAGGTGTTTATGTGAATGAATCCAGGCTTTTCTGGGGGAACGATTCCCCCCCGGAAGCCTATCTCTATAATCTGAAATTACTGCGCTCCATCCTGAAAAGTGGCGGGCGCTCCGAACTCCTGCCTCTTTTGCTCTACGACAATGCAGCCCGTTTCATCAGGGACCATCTCGAAATATGAAGTCGGTCATCAACCATCCGTTCTACCTCTTATTGAGGTTCCCTCTCAGGATCCTGCTGAAAGGCATTTTTTTTATCCGCGGGTTCCGAATTGCAGGGCGTGAGCATCTGCCGCGGAAGAAAGAGCCCTTGATGATCGTTTCAAATCATGCCGCCTTTGTGGATTCAGTGTATTTCATCTGTTCCGTCCGGCCGAGGATTGTCATCTGCGGAGCCAAACCGAAATATTTTCAATCGTTTTTTACAAGGCATTTGTTCAGGATCGCGAACATACTGATGGTCGAAAGTGAAGGACAGTTCGTACAGGACTGCATCGAACTTCTCGGGAGGGGGGAGATCCTTCTGGTCTATCCTGAGATGGGCCGAAATCCGCTCGGGATGGGAGAATTCAGGACATGGGCTGCAAAAGTCATCCTTTCGCGGCCTGTACCGGTTTTGCCCTGCTATCTCTACGGGACCACGGAAGGCCACCAGGGACCCAAAAGACTGATCGTGGGAACTTCTTTTATTCCGGAAGGCGATCCTGAAGCCATCACCGGGAAATTGAGACAGAAAATTTTGTCCCTGAATCCCGAAAAAGAGGAAAAAAGGAGATGATCCTTGTAACAGGGGCCACGGGATTCGTGGGCAGGCACGTTCTTGCCGCTCTTGAAAAAGATTCGGAAAAACAGGATATCCGGATTTTCGTGCCTGAATCCGAAAGGGGCAATGTGAAGAAGGATTCCGCTGTCCGTATGATCGCAGGTGACCTGCTTGATCCTGCGGTGCTGGAGCAGGCGGTTTCCGGTGTCGAAACGGTTGTTCACCTTGCAGGCAAAAATATTGATCATGACGGGACCGGTTTTCAATCCGTGAATGTCGAGGGCACGCGGCTCCTCTGCCAGGCAGCGGTAAACGCAGGTGTAAAAAAAATGATCTATCTCAGCTCTGTGGGTGTTTATGGTCACAGAAAACTCACCGGAGCGGACGAGAATACCTCCGTCAAGCCGGACACCGCGTTCTCCAGATCCAAAGCCATGGCTGAAGAGATCATTCTGGATCATTCAAAAGGGATGTACAGACCGGTACTGCTGCGGCACAGATTTGTGTACGGGGAAGGGGACAGGTATTTCATTCCCAGGATACTGGGGGCTTTGCAGAAACATCCTTTCCTCATCGGAGGCGGCCGTGCACGGCTCTCGGTCATTCTGGTTGATGATCTGGCGGATATCATCGTACGTTTTGTGACTGCGGATCCTGCCCGCATCAGGGATACCGTTTACCATGTGACGGACGGGATCCCTCTGGCATACAGGGAGCTCTCGGAAATTTTATGCCGTGCATACAGCCTTGAAATGCCCCGGAAGTCAGTTCCCTTCTGGCCTCTCTTTATTCCTGTCCGCATCATGGAGAGTATCAGAAGGATCGATCCGGAAACCACGAAATCCTCTATCTCCTCCATCCGGCTGAAGCTTGTGGGCGTCGACAATTATTTCTCCAGCGCAAGGCTTTTGGCACAGTTCCCTGATATAAGACTGACCCCTTTTGCCGAGGCTTTCCCTCAAATCAAAGAAGTTTATAGATCCGTAATAGAAAAATAATGGAGACATTATGCCCGGAATATACAAATCCAAAATAGGCCTGGTTACAGGCGCTTCCTCAGGCATCGGTCATGCGCTGGCAAAAGCCATGGCGGATCAAGGATACGACATGATCCTCTTCGCAAGACGCATGGACCGTCTGCAGGAACTGAAATCTGCCATTGAAGAAAAAAGCCGGAGGCGGGTGTTTGTACGAAGCTGCGATATCCGGAAAACAGATGAGATGAAAAAAGCGGTCGAATCCTCTATAGAGGAAGCCGGAGGCCTGGATATTCTGGTGGCAAATGCAGGATATACGATTCCCGGCAGGTTTGACCAGCTGGAAGTTCAGGATTACAGGAATCTCTATGAAACCAATTTTTTTGGAATGCTGAACACTCTGTATCCGGCTCTTCCTGCGCTGAAAAAGAGCGGTGGGACCGCAGTCATCATGGGAACTTTCCTCGGAGAATTCGGTGCCATGGACCGCTCTGCCTATGTCTCCAGCAAATTCGCGATGAGGGGATTCTATGAATCTGTAAAATACGAGTTCAAAGAGCAGGGGATATCCCTCCTTCTTTTTGAGCCGGGTTTTATCAAATCGGAACTGCGCTTCATGGATAAAAGAGGGGAGAGAATCCCCATCGTTACAGATGAAACGAAAAGAAAGACATCGCATTCGCTTTCTATAAATCCGGACGAACTGGCAAAGAAAATGGTACGCCATCTGCCCGGGAAAGGGTTCAGAAAAAAGATATTCACAGCTCATGCAAAGATTGTGCATTTTCTGAACTGGCTTTTTCCTGCATTATTATCTTCATTCATGTACAGGAACCGTGAATGGATACGAAGGAAGATCATCAAATGATGCATCGGTGCATCAGATGATTACAATCCGCCTGATTTAAACGAAACTTTTCAAAAATTAAAGAGTTATATCCAATAGTCAATAACAGGAAAATACTCCCTGGGGGGGCAGAAAAAAAAATTCTATAAAACAGTGAAGTAAAGAGTCATTATTTCAACTCATTTATGGAGGTATGAAATGCGTAAGCTAGTTTTATTATTCACGGTGATACTCGTGGTCCTGGCCATGACAGCACAGGCTGGTGTGGAATGGCAGGCAAAGATAAACACGCAGGAAAAAAACAAGACCAGCATAACAACCATGAAAGGATATGCTCAGGGAGGGAATGTCCGCGAAGAATTCATTGAAGCGCCCAAAGGAAACAATCCCACTCAGAAAAAAGGAATGTACTGGCTTTACAGAAGCGACAGTGAGAAGATCTATATTGTCAATCCAGAAGAGAAGAGTTACATGGAGCTTACACTGAGTACTCTGGGTCAGTTTACAGGTTTCGCCGCGCAGGTTGTACAGATGACCATAACGAATCCCAAGGTGGAACTTGCGGACATGGGTTCCGGACAGATGCTGTCCTATAACTGCCGCAATATTCAGGTCAAAACCAGTTACGATATGGAGACCAAACTGGCCTTTATTAAAAGTAAAAATCACATCGAACAGACCCAGGAACTCTGGGGAACCGAATCTGTGGGAGCCGCTGATCTGGGCAAAGTGTTCAAAATGAAGTCTTTTTCCACAGGCAAAGAGGAACTGGACGATTTGATCCGCAAGCAGATGGCCACACAGAAAGATCTGGGATTCATTCTCAAGTCTGTGATGACAACAATAACCACGGATCAGAAAGGCAAGGCTCAGACCACTGCCACGGACATGACGGTAACCGGCGTGGAAGCCAAGGACCTGAGTCCTGCACTGTTTCAGATACCTGCCGGATATGAAAAGGCCGAAATGGGGATACCCAGCCGCTAATATTCACAAAACTGATATTTGGGGGGTCATCATGAAAAGAAGACATCTTCTCCCGTACATCTCAGTATTGTCTTTTTTATTCTCCTGGGGGCTTCATCCGGTCTTTTCGCAGGATCCCGCAGATGAAGCGGGATGCAAAGACCACCCTCTCTTTTCCAGGATGAAGAATTTTTATATCTACGCCTGTGAGAGCACATTCGACGCTGTGGAATTCAACATCACGGAAGAAGCGACCAAAGTAGTGGAAGGCCAGAAGACCCTTATTGATTATTCCATCAAGGAGGGAGCCGTAGCTCCAAGCGGCCTGCAGATTAAAAGGAATTATGCGAACGCCGTAAAAACCCTGGGTGGAACCGTTGTGTATGAAGGAGAATTTTACGAATGCTGGAAAATCGTCAAGAACAACCGGGAAATCTGGACGTCGATCAATGTGTACAATGACGGAAATGATTACAGACTTACGGTGGTCGAAATAAGTTCCATGACCCAGGAAGTGACCGCCAACGACATGCTGGAGGCGCTGAACAGGGATGGATTCATGGCTCTCTATATCAATTTCGACACCGGAAAGGCAGTGATCAAGCCGGAATCCCAGTCCATCATCGACCAGATAGCTACCCTGCTCAGCGGCAATCCCGATCTCACATTGAGCATCGAAGGACACACGGACAATATCGGCACACCGGAAAGTAACAGAACACTTTCAATGGAACGGGCAAAATCCGTTATGAATGCAGTCACAGGAAAGGGTATCGGTGCGGCACGGATAAAAGCCGTGGGCTGGGGCCAGGAGAAGCCAGTCGCGGACAACCGGACTGAAGAAGGGCGGGCCAAGAACCGGAGGGTCGAGATCGTGAAACAGTGACGCATTATCCTGGTCAGGCTTAATGCGCTTTTAAGGCCGCAGGCACCGGAATTGAAACCGGCAGCTGTGCAGAAAAATGATAAAGCCGCACTCCACGAAAAAGGGTGCGGCTTTTTTTTGCCTGTTCTTTTTATTCAGTCTGTCAGGCCGGAAGTCAGGGCAGTTTTAAAGCGTCCAGCCTTCCCTGTACTGATAATGCAGAAGGTCATTGGCTTCCGGCACGTTGGTGAACTTCATGTTCTCGCCGTCGTACTCCAGAATCGTGTTTTTCTCCTTCATCAGGACAGCGATGTTGCCGAGCATCATGGTTTCTACCAGTCTGCCGGAATAGGAGAAGTCCGTTGTGGATCTGCCTCCTTTTTGAATTGCCTCTATCCATTCCTCATATATCCCGGGCGAACGCGGAAGGATTTTTGCCGGGAGTTCGAATTCCTTCATTTTCGTCTCCGGGATGAGCCTCGGGCTGCGTCCATAGGTACCGTGCATCAGGATCCCTTTATCTCCGTAATAGAGCGCGTCCATCATCCTGCGGCCTGGTTCCAGCTCCTTCGGCCTGGGAGCTGATAATCCGCCGTCGAACCACACGACCTTGACCGGGGGGTTGTCGCCCCGTGCGGCGAATTCGTAGGTAATGATTTCGGCGAGAGGCCAGTATTCCTTGCTGTATTTCGTGGAGCTCGCATGAACTCTTACGGGCAGTCCGAGATCAAGAGCCCAGAAGGCATGGTCGAATATATGGGCTCCCATATCACCCAGCGCTCCGGTCCCGTAATCCAGCAAACCGCGCCAGTTGAAATGGCAGATATCGGGATGGTAGGATTTGACCGGCGCAGGTCCGAGCCATATATCCCAGTCCAGGGATGCGGGTACGGCCGGAGGATCTTTCGGGCGTTCCAGGTCACCCTGAGGCCAGATCGGCCGGTTGGTGGTCAGGTGAACTTCCGTGACATTGCCTATGGCTCCACTGGCGATAAACTCATTGATCAGACGGGCATCCTCGCTCGCATGCCCCTGATTTCCCATCTGCGTAACCACCTTCATTTTTTTTGCGGTTTCCGCAAGGAGTCTGGCTTCGTAAATAGTCTTGCACAGGGGTTTTTCACAGTAAACATGCTTACGGAGTTTCATGGCATGCATGGCTATGACAGTGTGCGTATGATCCGGTGTTCCGATGACGACCGCGTCAATCTCTTTTTCCTTATCGAGCATTTTACGGTAATCCTGGTAGATTTTCGCCTTGGGATACGCTTTGAAAATTTTGGCTGCGAATTCGGTATCCACATCGCACAGAGCATAGATGTTTGCAAGTTTTACCGGCATTTTTTCCTCAGGCTGCCTGCGGGCCTGACCTTCGGGGACCTGCCCGCCAGGAGGCTGCTGGGCGGGTGGAGGTGCCTGGGGTCTGTCCCGTTCGATCGGAATATCCGGAGTGCATAGGCCCTGTATATCCGACCCTCCCCTGCCACCCACGCCAATACCGGCGACATGGATCATGTCACTGGGGGCTGTATACCCCGGTCCTCCGAGTACATGGCGGGGCACGATGGTGAATGCAGCTGCTGCTGCACCGGTTGCACTCAGGAAATCACGGCGCGAGATAGCATCATTGTTCCTCGTATTTCCTTTTTTCATGGTTCTGGCTCCTCAGGTAAATTTTTGAATGAATCGTGAATGGTTTCTGCTGCCACGAAAACGATGGTACGTCATCTGTCCTTTAAAAGGTAATACTTTTAAGATACTTTACGCTGTCCGCACAGCTGGACATGGGTTCTTCGCGCCCTTCATACTCCACGATATAGTATTTTGCTCCGGCCAGTTCAGACCGGGCGAATATCTTCGGGAAATCGATCTTCCCCTTTCCCACGGCAACGGAAACATTCTCTTCATTCATATCTTTCACATGGAAGAGCGTGAACCTGCCTGGATATTTCTGGAAGTAGGCCAGCGGATCGGCACCGGCAGCCACAGCCCAGCCCAGATCGATCTCGTAATCAACCAGTGCAGGATCGGTCAGCTTCAACATCATGTCGTACATGACATCTCCATCCTCGACCCTCTGGAACTCGAACCTGTGATTGTGATAGGCGAAACCCAGCCCCGCCTTATGACAGCTTTCTCCGATTTTATTGAAGATGTCCGCGATTTCTTTGACCTGATCAGCCGTGAATGCCGGTTCCTGGGGTCTCTGGCGCTGCCCTTCCGGCAGGCGCTGCCTTCCTTGCGGAGGCTGTCCACCGGGCGGAACAGGTTTCTCCCGGGACTGCGGTCTCGGAAGTGAGGGCAGGATGAGATACTTGTGGCCGATGATGTTTGCAGCCTCGATGGTCTTCGCCAGGTTTTCTTCCTTCAGTGTATCGTAGCTGTTGTGATTGGCCGGAGATGTGAGCCCGAACTTCTCAAGCAGAGCTTTTATTTCCCGGGGGGTGCGTTCGTAGTAACCCGCAAATTCCACCTCGTCATAACCGGCTTCGGCTACCCGGGCCAGTGTTCCCTCAAAATCATCCCTCATCAATCCCCGGACACTGTAAAGCTGCAGGCCGACTTTCTTCAGTTTTCCCGGAGCAGGAGAACATCCGATACCCGGTAGGGTTGGCGTAGCCAGTCCGGCGCCGACAGATGCAATAAAATCCCTTCTCTTCATGGCAATCCTCCATTAAGAAATGAAGCCTCACTTTTATATTTTTAAAGCCGAGATCATCCCCGGCGGTCGTTATCGCGTATGCCTTAGAACCTGATGAAAAAATATTCCCGAAGGAAAAGAGCTGGCTTCTGGAAATACAGTACAGATGCCTGAATCCCCTTAAATAGAGCTCGTTGCCGGTGATAGCTTCTTTTTGAACAACAAAAATGAGGACGTGATGTAATAATATAATACATGAAACCGTGAAAATCTTGTTTTTTCGCAGTATCCTGTGCGGTCTTTCTACAGTGAAATCCGTGCTATTCAGGTAAAATTTTACTATATTCAAGGGAATTATTAATGAGTCATTTTTATCGTTGCGCCGGGGTATAAAATCATCCAGCCTGAAATAATAAAGAAGAGCGATATCAAAATGAGGTCATCTGTATGGATAGAATGTCATTTTTAAAAAAAGCTGTACTGGCAGTTACCGGGGGACATTTCATGATCGGGAGCCTGGAAGCGCCGCGGGCGAATGCCTCTAACTCGGAGGAAGATATGTTCAAAGAAGCCTGGATCACCTCGCTTATGGAGAATCTGGAGGAACAGCTGGATAAAAAATCACGCTGCCGCCTGATGCATTCCTGTGGACGGGACTGTGCCAGAAGAGGGGCCATCAAGCTTGCAGAATCCGCAGGCGGTGATGTGAAGAAAATGATGGAAAAGTTTTCCGGCTTTCCGGGCTGCAGGATGGAATTTGCTGAAGACCGCTCGATCTCTGTGACATACGAAAAATGCTTCTGCGAGCTGGTCAGCAAAGGCCCTGAAAGGCTGCCTGAAACTTATTGTGAATGCTCCAAAGGCTGGCTTCTTGAAATATTTGGAACAGCAGCAGGGAAGGCTGTTCAGGTGGATATTCTCGAGACGATCAAGAGAGGGGGGAATTTCTGCCGGTTTGTTGTTAAAGTTTAATTATTAGTAATAGATTGAGTTAAAAAAGTCATTCCTGATGACGCAGGATGGACAATGCGGGGCATAGATTTCAAGCTCTTCAATTCCCCGCATCAGAACGTGTTCTCATCTAGGGCCGGGTGCCGGGAGGGATTATGGCCGTACAAGTCAAAAAAGTCAGGACAAATCGGGAGTTAAAAAGGTTCATCAATTTCCCATACAAGCTTTATCACAAGCATCCCTTTTGGATTCCCCCTCTCAGAATTGATGAATTCAAAATTCTTCACAGGGATAAAAATGCTGCCTTCGATCACTGCGAGGCTTGTTATTGGCTCGCCTATAAGGAGGGTCGCATCGCCGGCCGTATAGCGGGGATCATCAACCGTCTCTACATTGAAAAATGGGGAAAACAATACGCGCGTTTCGGCTGGATCGATTTTGTGGATGACGAAGAGGTGGTGAAGGCGCTTCTGGATACAGTCGAGACCTGGGCGGTGGAAAAGGGGATGACGGCTGTACACGGTCCTCTTGGCTTTACCGATCTGGATTACGAAGGCATGCTCATTGAAGGATTCGAGGAACTGGGTACACTGGCCACTATTTACAACTATCCATACTATCCCGTGCATCTTGAAAAATGCGGATACTCGAAAGATACAGACTGGGTGGAATATGAACTGACTGTACCCGATAAACCGCTTGAAAATGTTGCACGGATTGCGGAGATTGCTCTGAAGCGCAACAAGCTTCGGAAGCTGGAGGCAAGAACGAAAAAAGATCTTCTTCCCTATGCAGCAGATCTTTTTGATTTGATAAACGAGGCATATAAGTCTCTCTACGGTGTGGTCCCGCTGACGAAAAAACAGGTCGATGCTTATATAAAACAGTACTTCGGTTTTATCCGCCCTGAGTTCGTTCCTGTCGTTCTGGATGAAAAGGGCAAAATGGTCGCGTTTGGAGTGACCATGCCCTCTTTATCGAGAGCGCTGCAGAAGGCGAAAGGCCGTCTCATTCCTTTCGGATTCTTCTACCTTCTGAAGGCCATGAAAAAGAACGACCGTGCAGATCTCTATCTTGTGGCTGTTCGCCCTGACCTGCAGGGAAAGGGCATCAATGCTATACTGATCCATGAGATGAATCTCGTGTATAACAGGATTGGTGTTACCCGTGTGGAATCCAATCCCGAACTGGAAACCAATGCTCAGGTGCAGGGGCAGTGGAAATACTATGAGCGAAGGCAGCACAAGAGGAGACGGTGCTATATCAAGCATTTAAAATGACCGGGATGTATACCGGGTGCTGCAATGAAGGGAAATGGATAGGTTGAAAGGAAATAAAATCCACAGGAAAGAGCAGGTTTCGTTCGAACCATGAAACCGCGAGAAGTGAATGGAAATCGCGCTCTGGTTACAGGAGCCGGAGGGTTCATAGGAAGTCATCTGGTGAGGGCATTGTCCGGGAAAGGCTGTGAGACTGTCTGCCTGCTTCTTCCGGATGAGGATGAGAAACGCCTGATTGGAACTGATAAATGCATAAAGAAGGATCGGTTTGACCGCTCCACTGAAACCATCTCTGATAAAGTCTGCAGGTCCGTTGGTTCCAATCATCGATCTCTCATGGGCAGCATCTCTGGAACCCGGTCCTGTAAAAGCGCATCCCCGTCCTCAACAAAACCTGCCCCCGTGACGATTGTCAGGGGCGACATAACCGATCTTGACTCTCTGGACTCCGCAGTACAAAACATTGATAGAATTTATCACCTGGCTGCGGTTCTGGTTGCGGATGAGCCGGATCTTTTTTACAGGGTGAATGTTGCTGGCACAAAAAATCTGATCGAGGCGTGCAAACGAAGAAAGGTTGCTCTAAAACGTTTTCTTTTCGTTTCCAGTATATCCGCGTTCGGCCCTACAGGTTCCAGGAGTTTCAATGAGAACGATCCATCCTGCCCTGTAAACGATTATGGTAGAAGTAAACTGGAAGCGGAAATTCTTGTGAAATCTCCGGCGAATCCCTATCCCTGGACCATCATCCGGCCCGTGGAGATCTATGGTCCGGGACGTTTTGACAGTTTCTACCAGATCTGCAGGGCGGCGAAAATGGGGGTGGAACTTCAGCTGGGGGAGGGGGAAGTGACACTGGGGTATGTGGATGATATCGTGAGCGGTATCATCGAAGCCTGCGAGAATCCTGTGACCACAGGAAAGACCTATCTTCTTGGAGAGGACCGAATTTATAGTCTGTCCGATGTGACGAGGACCTTTGCAAGAGCTGTTCGAAGGAGGCCTTTAACCTTAAAAATCCCCTATGCTATGCTCTATGCCGCTGCTGGCGTTTTAGAGGGGCTGTCAAAAATAACGAAAACAAAACCTCCCATCACAAGATGGCAGCTGGAATCCTATTTGAACCATTGCACCTGGAAGTTCGATATCAGCAGGGCGAGAAAGGATTTCGGTTTCGAAGCAAAAGTCCCCCTTGAAGTGGGTGCAGTGCGAACCATCGAATGGTACAGGCGGGAAGGGTATCTGTAGGACAGAAAACATGGATTGCCGGACGAATAATTTAAAATATGCCATGAAGCTGAAAGGGGCGGGATCCGGCAAAGGCATTTCAGGGTAAAAATCAGGCGGCATTTAAAGGTCTGTCTCAGGAGATGGGGATTTGAAAGCGCTCGTTACGGGAAGCACGGGATTCATCGGGAGTCATCTGGCCGAGACCCTCAGGCGGGAGGGTCAGGAAGTGTATTGTCTTGTGAGATCGGA
>CAYXFJ010000045.1:14423-15852 GCA_964464265.1 uncultured bacterium | reverse complement strand
GACTGGGATTTCACTCTCGGAACCAAGGGATCATTCAGCAATGGCAACATCATCATCTATTCCGAAGAACTCCAAAAAAGCGCCAACAAGATCACGATGGATGTGTATCTGCCTGCAGACATGCCTCTCGGCGCTCAGGTTTCCATTTTCGCACAGGATCATGTCGGATGGACATTCACTGAAGATCCTTTCATGATCGATGATTCAGTTCTGGTGCGAGGGCAGTGGAACACCCTTACCTATGATATAGATGAACATGCGGCAGCAGGGGAAGTAGACCCCACATCCGTGCTCTCGGTCGGATGCCAGATCTACTACGCGACTGCGGAGACATGGACAGGATCCGTATACTGGGACAATTTTACGGTCTGGGGAATTCCCGAACCTGTAGGCGATATTCTCTCCCCGCTGGTAGCAGTGGAGATAGATACGGCTTCAAGCGCCATTCCTCCGTATTATTACGTGACTATCAACTGGGTGGACAATACTGCAGGCACGGAAACGTACAATGTTTACATGAGCGAATCGCCCATCACAGATGTGGCTGCAGACGGCGTCATCCGCCTGACGGACAAGATCCCGCATGGCGAGGAGTACTGGGTGCACCGTCCCTGGTCCAGCGACGGCAGCGAAATGACTTTTTACTATGCTGTGACGGCTGGTAAGCCGGATGGAATCGAGACCGAGCTGACGGAAGGTCCGGTCACTCTTCCAACGAGTGTCACTGCCAAGGCTGTATACGACGCCGAATTCGCTAGCAAATTTTCGCTTGACGGACTGGATATGGAATTCCAGGAATACTCACCCTACAAGCTGGTTCCTGAAGGTGCGGGCGGCGACCAATCCGCCGGATGGACCGTGGCTTCCACGGATATGACATGGAGCACGACATTCGTATTCGATGCAGATTATCTCTACATATCTGCAGATGTTACGGATGACGATCTGAACGCCCTGGGCAACGAGCCTGCCATGGAGGGAACGCAGCCATGGATGGGGGATGCTCTCGAGTTCTACATCGGTTATTACAATGTGAACCTGCTCGGCGATTATCACAAATACAACGATGTCGATCTGACAGGTACTGGAGACTGGCGCATCGCATTCACCGCATGGGGAACCACGGGAACAGCCACGGTGAATGATATGTCATTCCCGGGCGTTGAAACAACCGTTTACCAGAAATTCGCGGGTGACGGATATATCATCGAAGCCAGGATCGCGCTTGATTCCCTTGCTTCGAACAACAATATGGAGGTTGTCAACGGCGCGAGGCTTCCCATGCAGATCACCGGCAACGATATTGATCCCTCGAACGGTGACACAGGACGCACTTTGCAGGCGAACTGGGGCGGACAGAGTGGTCCTGAGGTGTGGAAGCGGCCGGGGGGCTGGGGATTTCTCGAGGTTGAGGGAGGTCCGGTGGATG
>CAYXFJ010000045.1:384-14413 GCA_964464265.1 uncultured bacterium | reverse complement strand
CAGAGACAGAATGCTTCCTTATCGGTTCCATCTCTCTGAAAATTATCCCAATCCGTTCAACCCCGCGACACGGCTGAGCTATGAACTGGCCAGGACATCCGATGTCACTATCACTGTGTACGACCTTCTGGGCAATGCCGTGAAGACTCTGGTCAGAGGCAGGTATCAGGCCGGATCCCATACGGTTGAGTGGGACGGTACAGACGAGACTTCACAAAAAGTCGCCAGCGGCATTTATTTCTGCAAAATGATGGCATCTGATTATTCACGGACCATCAAGATGATGCTGGTGAAGTAATTTTTTAAAAAACACCGGGAGGGCGAAAACCCTCCCGGGGTTTTATACATCGAAGGTTCTTGCTCTATATACCAGAAAAATCTGAACGATGATATGAAAAGGTTTCATTTGCGGGTATCGGGGTCTGGATACGGTTCCATGCAATCGTATCGAGACCCGGATATCTGTGATGTTCGGAAAGCGAAGAAAAGCGACTTTGACAACCAAGAGGAGGATTCATGCCCAGGCGGTCCTATCATGCGATAATGCTCATTGTGACTGCGGCGCTGCTCATCCCTCTTGCAGGATGGGCGGGCACTACCGGCAAAATTGCCGGACGTGTCATCGATGTCTCCACCGGAGAACCCCTGTTCGGGGCTAACGTCATTGTGGAGAACACCACATTGGGTGCTGCTACGGATCAGGAGGGGGAATTCTTCATCATCAATCTCCCGCCCGGAACCTATTCCGTTGTGGTCAGAATGATCGGCTACACGCCGCAGCGTCTTGAAACCGTACGGGTGTCCGTGGACCTGACAACGAAACTGGATTTCGAGCTGCGAAGCACCGTGATCGAGACGGGTGAAGTAGTTGTCGTCACTGCGGAACGGAGCAAGATACAGAAGGATCTGACCTCTTCCGAAAGAGCTGTAGACGCTCAGGAAATCGATCAGATGCCTGTGCGCAGCGTCACGGAACTGGTCAACCTGCAGGCGGGTGTGATACGGGATGCATCGGGAAATCTCCATATCAGGGGCGGCAGGACCAACGAGATCACTTACATGGTCGACGGCGTTCAGGTCATCAATCCCCTGAACCGGGACATGGGCATCAGTATCGATGACCAGGCCATACAGGAGCTCAAGGCTATCACAGGCACGTTCAATGCGGAATACGGGCAGGCCCTGTCCGGCGTGGTCAATATCGTGACCAAAAAGGGATCAGATAAATTCACCCTGAATGTGACCGCCTATTTCGGAGATCATCTCAGTTTCAATACGGATGTGTATTCCGTAATGGACAATACCGACTGGGCTCTCCAGATGGCACAGGCTTACAATACACATAGCCGGTCATTCGACTACGATTTCTCAAAGGACGGTCTTGATTCCTTCTATGAGGTCATGCAGAGTGTCCGGGCTTATAAAAAACCCTGGCTTCACCAGAAAGCGACATTAAATGCTTATAAACCCTGGGAGCACAGGGATCTACAGCTGAACGTGTCGGGTCCTGTACCGGGCACCGGAAAGCGGATTTCCTATTTTATTTCCGGCAGATACCAGTACAGTCCCGGATACGATTATGGAAAGCGGTATTTCATGCCGTGGGGATTTCAGGCCCCCGTGTCAGATACGGTGAATACATTTCAATCCACGGACAACGAAATCGTCCCCCTGAGCTGGTATGAAGGATTCTCGACACAGTCCAAGGTCAGTTTTCAGATGACAAAATCGCTCAACTTCACATACGGGATCTATTATAACCATGATCATTCATACGGTGCCGGTGACTATCGAATGAAATACGTGCCTGACGGAGGGAGGCATTACTTTACGGACCGCTATACACAGATCCTGTCCGCAACCTATGTATTCTCCGCACGGACATTTCTAGATCTCAAGGGTAGCTTTTACGTCAACAAGAATAGATCCTATCTGTACGCGGATCCCTTTGACTACCGGTACATGCCTACGCAGTCCGGGGATTTCGAGCAGTATATATTCAGGCCGGACAGGGAGTCGAACATTTCCATTTCCACAACACCCAATGACTTTGCTTACTGGGGCAATGATGCCGGCCGGTCCCGTACGAATACCCGGTATGCATCGTTCGAGATGGCGCTCACCAGCCAGATCACCAAACGGCACCTGGTCAAGACAGGTTTCTCGGGGCGTATCCATGATCTGACCAATGACTATTATAATCTTCAATTCTCCCAGACCGATTACCGGCCGATCATCCCGGAAGAGATCTCGCCTTATCATGTAAAATACCATGCGAAGCCCCGGGAGTTAGCGGCCTATATACAGGACAAGATCGAATTCAACGAGCTGATCATCAATTTGGGTCTGCGGTTCGATTATTTTCAGTCCGACGGAAGGATTCTCTCTGATCCCAGAGATCCGCAGATATACGCTCCCTTCAAAATAGATAATATTTATCAGAACTACACTCCCACTACTCCTGACAGCGAGCTTGTGGAATATACGGTCGAGGATCGGAACGCATACTGGTACGATAAGCCTGAAGCCAAGTATCAACTGAGCCCGCGTTTCGGCCTGTCATTCCCCATAACGGATCAGGGTGTGATCCATTTCTCGTACGGGCATTTCTTCCAGAATCCCGAGTTCAATTATCTTTATCAGAATCCGAATTTCTGGATCACAGGAGCCGGAGCGGAGAATCTGGTGGGGAATGCGGATCTGGAGGCGGAGAGGACAGTCATGTATGAGGTCGGCCTTCAGCAGCAGCTCATGAGCTCCTTTTATCTGCATGTGACCGCCTTTTACAGGGATATCCGGGACTGGGTCGGATCCGGTTTTCCCATTGATACGTACAGGGGGTTGACCTATTACATGTTCGTGAACAAAGACCATGCTGCGGCCAAGGGCATCACCCTGCATCTTTCGTACAGTCTCGGGACGTTTTCCATGGATCTTGATTATTCCTATATGATGGCCAAAGGCACATCCTCGGATCCAAGGGACGCGTACAATGACCTGCAGGCACTCAGGTCCCCCAGAATTGAAATGGTGGATCTGGACTGGGACCTCAGGCAATCCTTTAATATGATCCTGAATTATACGGTGGGCTCATGGAACGCGAGCATGATCGGTACCATGAACGCAGGTCTTCCCTATACGCCCGAATTTTCAAGGGGGGAGGCCACGGGCGGGAGCGCCTATATCGGGCTGCGTGAAAACAGCGAACGGCGTCCTTTCGTGTACAATGTGGATCTGAGGGTAGCGAAATCTTTCCGTCTCGGACCCACGCAGCTGCAGGTGTTCTGCAATGTGACCAACCTGCTGGATACACGGAATGCCCGTTTTGTGTACGCGGATACCGGAGCACCGAACTTCACCCTGCAGAGTTACATGCAGCGCTCACGGTTCATGGAAATCACGAGCATCGAGGAATATTATACACGTCCGGGTATGTATTACCCACCGCGGTTCATTCAGCTCGGACTGCGCGTCAGCCTTCAATAATATGAGGTAAAAAAATGAAGCGGAACATTCTTGCAGGAGAACGGCATAACGAGGAACAAAGGCGCTTATGGTGTACGGCCTGGATCACATCTCTTTTCCTCCATACAGATCACATTACAGGATATCCACGGTTACGTATGATGAAAACAGGCCTGATTTTGCTTTTTCTCATTCCTTCCTTTTCAGCAGCCCAGTCCATCAGCCGTGCAGGCACAACTGCCGCGCCCTTCCTCAAGATCGCTGTGGGAGCGCGTGCCATGGCCATGGGAGAGGCGTATACCACACAGGCCGAGGATGTGACCGGACTGTTCTGGAACCCGGCGGGGCTTTCCCGCCTGGAAGGCATACAGATCCTTCTGAACCATTATGAATATGTGGCGGATCTGTACTATGAATTCGGCGGTATAGGCATTCCCATACGGGGCGTCGGAACTATCGGACTCTTTCTCTCCTATCTCGGCATGCCTGATATAGAAAGGACGACCATTCAGTTCCCGGACGGGAGCGGAGAGCAGGTATCAGCGAATTCCTATTCTTTCGGACTCAGCTATTCAAGAGCCCTGACAGACCGGTTTTCCATAGGCGGTAATGCCAAGCTGATCAAGGAGACCCTCTGGCATTCCCGTGCCACGGGAGTGGCATTCGACCTGGGGCTGCAGTACAGGACTTTTTTCAGAAATCTCCGTATCGGCATGTGCATTTCCAATTTCGGGGGGGACATGCGTCTCAGCGGACGTGACCTGCTCGTGCAGCACGACATCGATCCGTCCTTTGCAGGCAACAACCAGAATATCAACTCCTATCTCGATACGGACCAGTTTCCCCTGCCTGTGCTTTTCCGGGTCGGATTATCAGCGAATCTCGCCCGTGATTTTCTGGGCATTGAAAAGCACGATTTCATTTTTTCAGTTGATGCGGTCCACCCCAACGACAACAGGGAACATCTCAATATCGGATCTGAGCTCCGGTTGTACGATATGATCGCTCTGAGGGCAGGATTCCGCAATCTTTTTCTGGAGGACAGGGAAGGCGGGCTGACCTTTGGATTCGGACTGCACCTCAAGCTGCTGCAGTACCGCCTGTTCCTCGATTATGCAAATATCGATTTCGGCCGGCTGGATCATGCCAATAAATTTTCACTCATTCTGTCCTTATGATGGACCGGATTCCTGGAAGGAGACCGTCTCATGAGATTCATAAAAAGCATCTTCTTACTGTTCCTTTTTGCCCTTCAGGTGCATGCACAGGAAGCCGGCCATGGCGACGTGATTTACAGGGCCAGGAACGTGCATGCCGGTAATCTCGTACGCGTGACGTATCACAACCACGGCATGATGGGAGGCATACGGGGAGATCAGAGTGTCGTATACTCAGGAGAATGGCCTATCGGGACCGGGCAGGTTCAAATGGGTAATACATCGATGTACGTTATGTCCGAACTGCGCCTGATGTCCGGCATAGATACTGATAACGGGGATACGACCTATGCATTCGTCACCCCTGCCATTTTTTGCCAGGGCTGGGATCCGAACCGTTTTTCATACGATTCGCTGGGTACCTTTCTCGGATTTGAACCGCTTCCCGGTTATCTGAGCCTGTCCCAGAAGGACAAGGATCCATTCCATGCAGTGGCCATGAGCCATCAGGCATACACATGGCCGTCTTTCTGGCCGGACAAGCGGGAAGATGCCAACGATCCGGGATGGAGCGGGCACTGGAACGGATATTTCGGAAAAGACCAGATGAACGCTGACGAAGAGAGCTACTTTGTACTGGACGATTATCAGTATAAAAAAAGGCTTCTGGGCCTGCCCCTCCCGCAGCCGGAACCTTCAGAACCGGACCGGGGAGGTCTGGGTCTGCGCATGGCAGTCCGCGGCCTGCAATGGTCCAACCCGGATGCCGAGGACTGTATTTTCTGGCTCTATGAAATACGGAATTCCGGAAGGCTGAATCTGGATAAAACCCTGTTCGGTGTCAATGTCGGAGCCTCGAGCGGAGCGCTTTTAGGTGAGAACACGGATTATGATGATGATGTGGCGAGATTTTACAGGGAGAAAGCCCTTGCCGTGAACTACGACTGGGACAACAGGGGGACAAGGCAGTATACGCCCGTTCCCTGGGTGGGATTCGCTTTTCTTGAGAGCCCTGGTAATCCCTATGACGGCATCGATAATGATGGTGACGGCGCAATGTACGGGTCCGGCAGGATTCTTTCCCAGAGCGATTTTATCCATTTCTATGCAGTGGGGGAATCCGTCGTGCTGATCGATTACAACAGCGACACTTATGCACGGACCGTTGTTCCCATGCCGGCGGAAGGGATCTCTTTTACAGTCAAGGGAATAAAATACATCAAGCGTCCGAACAATCCGCTGGAGGAGATCCCCAGAAACCTCGTCGATGACAATCTGAACGGCCTGATCGACGAGAGCGACGGCGCCATGACTCAGGACTCTGTGGAATATTTTCTTTATCTGCGGTCGGAATACAATGACAGGGATTATCTGGCGAAGGATTATATTACGGGCAGCGGCATGGACAATCTGCTGATAGACGAACGCAGGGACGATGGTCTTGATAATGACGGGGACTGGGATTCGGATTTCGACGATGTGGGTATGGACGGCAAGCCTGGCACAGGGGATACGGGAGAAGGGGACGGAATCCCCACGCCAGGTTACGTGAACATGCCGGGTGAACCGAACATTGATCAGGTCGATGTGGATGAATCGGACCAGATCGGTCTTACCAGTTTCAAGTTCTACCTTTACGGCGATGTGACCTACTCGAATGACGATCAGATGTGGGACATTTCCAGACCGGGTTATTTTGACACACGGTCCACGGATATCGGGGATCATGACTATGTCTTTTCCTGCGGATTCTTCCCGATGCTGAAAGGACAGGAAGAGTTCTTCTCCATTTCCATGGTGTACGGCTGGGACGAAGCCGATATACTCCGAAACAAGGAAGTGATACAGCGCATTTACAATTCGAACTATAATTTTGCGATCGCTCCGACGAAGCCGACTGTTCGTGCGGTTCCGGGAGACCAGAAGGTCACCCTGTACTGGGACGATCTGGCAGAGATGAGTTTCGACCGGTTTCTGAAGACCTATGATTTTGAGGGATATAAGATCTACAGAGCATCGCATTATACATTCGGGGATGCGGGATCCATCACAGACGGTCTGGGCTATGAGCGGTTTAAAAAGCCGATCGCTATCTATGACAGAGTGGACAGTCTGTTCGGCTTTTTCCCAGAGACATTCGGGACCGGCGTCCAGTTCAACATGGGCAGTGAAACAGGACTTGTGCACGCGTTCGTGGACTCGCCCCTGACGAACGGGTTGCGCTATTACTATGCAGTGACTGCCTATGACAGGGGAGATATTGAAAAGAACATAGGACCCACAGAGACCACGATTTACGTGAATGTTGACCCGTCAGGCAACATCCAGTTTGCGGAAAACGTGGTAGCAGTCGTTCCGCAGGCTCCTTCGCTGGGATATGTACCCCCCGGTTTTGATCAGAGGCCTGAACCTGTGGGAACCGGACTGACCTTCGGACAGGTCGGTGTACGCTATCTGGAACCCTCTCTGCTCGTGGACGGACATGAATACGAAGTGCAGTTCCTCGATCAGTCCATGGATCATATGGACAACGATTTCGACGGGCTCGTGGATGATGAGGACATAGACGAGTTCATGCCAACCGTGACAACCGGTCTTGTTCTCAGGAACCTGAGCACGGAATCAGTGGTGGATACGGTGCCCTTTTTTACCTACAGACTGGAACACGATGAATACAAACTGGTTCAGAACCTGTATGATGACAGGGACAGTGATCCGCGGACCCTGACCGTAAACCTGACCGGAATAGAACTTTTTGTTTATAATCCGCCTCCTTCTCTGATCCATATGCCAGAACTGAGAATCAATAACGGCATTCAGTGGAGTAAAAATATCGACGCAAGTACAGCGTACAGACTTAAAATGGATATATTCAAACTCGGCGGATTCAAGGATGGGATTCCCTATCCGAGGCAGTTCATGATCGTGTTTTTTGATGAGCTGGTGAATACATCGGATCACCTGGGTGTCCCCCAGGCCAAGACAGGCAAAGAGATCCCTCTGCCTCCTGTGAATGTCAATTACCGCGTATACGATATGCAGACCGGCGAGGAATTGCCCTTTGGCGTATATGACAGCACGGTGGACCAGAAAGTTGTTCCAAAAGGTTTCTTCTCAGCCAAGGACCGCATCATTTTCTTTGAGAGGCTTCCGGGCGATTCAACAATGATCACCTTCAATCTGCTCAACGATGCCGAGGAAGATACCAGTTTTTTTAGAAATTACGGAAGGATCATAGGGGCGGGCGACACGATACGCCTTTTCTACGATTTCCCGTTCACGGGCAATACCCGTTACCGTTTCCAGGTAAAGGGAGAATCGATTGACGGCGATTATGCAAAATCGAATCTGAGTACGATCAAAGCGGTACCCAATCCCTATGTGGTCACCGCTCTCTGGGAGCCACATAATCCCTATACTTCAGGAAGGGGACCCAGGCAGCTTCAGTTCATCCACCTCCCGCAGGTCTGTACCATCCGCATCTATGCTGTGGACGGCACGCTTGTGAGGGTCCTGGAACATGATTCCCCCATGAACGACGGTGCGGAATCCTGGGATCTCATGACCAAGGAGAACATGGAGGTTGCCTACGGTATCTATCTTTACCACGTGGAAGCCCCGGGAATCGGGGAACATGTGGGAAGGCTTCTGATCATCAAATGACCGTATGTGAACACAGGATAGTGAACAAACAGAGCGCCGGAAAGAGAATTTCCGGCGCAATTATTTATACATCGGTAATATAATGCGAAACAGGGCAACAAAAAAACAATCCCGCGCCCGGCCTGTCCGGACAGCTGGAAAAAAACCTGTCTGTTTTGTTTTTCCGGCCGTACTCTGCATAGTGATTTCCGGATGCTCCAGACAGGAATCCGTGGTCGCTGAATTCGGATCTTACAGGCTGAGTCTCGATGAATTCAAACTGACCTATCTCGATCTGATCAAACAGCCGAATATGTTCGATTCCAGGACCCAGCGTGAGAAATTTCTCGATGAGATGATCTCGCGCCGGATTCTGGCGGGGGAAGCGAAAAAACGGGGGATGGAAAATGAGCGTCTCAAAATGCGGGTGGATGCTTACAGGGACAAGTGCATAAGAGACGCCCACTTCCAGAAGGTGATAAAACCGTCCATACACATAGAGGAAGAACTTGTCGAAGAAGTATTTACGTTCACGCAGGAAGAGCGGTATGTACGCCGGCTGTTCGCTCTGACCGCCCGGCAGGCGGACAGTCTCACAGGCAAACTGAAAAACGGAGTGCCGTTCGATGATCTGATCCGGAACACTCCTGAGCAGGCTGGCAATGAGGGAGGGGATCCGGGCTGGGTGCGGTGGGAAGAGATGGAATACGACATGGCCATGACTGTGTTCAGACTGCCGCTTCATGAGTACTCCGGTCCTGTCCGGTCACAGCAGGGTTATCACATACTGCAGGTCACAGATTTCCGGAAAAGACCGCTCTACACCCGGCAGGAATATGAGATCAACAGGGACAAGACCAGGAAGCTCCTGGAACAGAAAATCGGGGACAGGATCGCTCTGGATACCATCGGGAATATGATGAATAAAGTCTCGATCCAGGTTCGCCCCCAGACTTTAAAACGGGTGGGGGATCATCTGGAAACTGTGTTGAAAAGAGAACCGTCAGAGTGGGATCAGATGAAGGATTTACAGCTCAGCGATCCGGAAATCAGCGGGATCGAGAGAGGACTCCATGATATCCGTAATGAAACCCTGGCGGATATAGACGGAGATCCTCTGACCGTGGAAGACTTCATTGCTGGTCTTGCCTATGTCCCCTATGATGCGATTTACAGCAGTTACAAGTCTGCTCTGGATTATGTTTTCCGTGACTATGTGATCACTCGGGAAGGCCGGACCATGGACCTTGACCGCACGCCGGAAGTCCGAACCAAAACCAGCCTGTACGCGGAGCATCTTCTCTCGCTCAGCTTGAAAAGGAAACTGGTGCGGGAAGTAAGCGTAAATGAAACGGAGGTCCGTTTATATTACGATTCTCATCCGGAAGACATTCTGCACAGAGCACTTTACGATTCCGTGCGGTTGATTCTGGAGGATCGTATTTTAACCAAGAAAAGAATGGATATTATACCCGAATACGTCCGTTCTCTGGTTCCAGCATCCCGTATCAGGAAGTATCCCGAACGCATTCATGCGTACTATGACTCCCTTATCAACAGGAAAAAGGCGGGTTCCGGCTGATCGTTTCTCCGGGATTAGGGGGATTTGTAACCGCTAAAAACCAGTAAAGAGAGGCATCATGAAACGATTCTGCATCTTCGTTCTCGTTCTTCTGGTGACGCCCCTTTCCGGTCAGGTGAAAGGGTATGTGGAAGATTTCAACGATAATGTGCTGACCGGATGGGAAATGCCCGATCCGGATACTTTTTATCTTGAGGAAGCGGGAGGGATCCTGAAGATCAGTTACAACCGCACAGCCTCTTCGTGGGAGTGGGATAATTTCAATTACATTCCACTTCAGAATATCGATGTTACAGAAAATCCCATGATCAGCCTGAAAGTGAAATCCGGTGTCGGCACTGAGCTTGTGCTGAAAACGATCTTTCTGGATAATACCAATGACTGGCTGACTGCGCTTCTGCCGTCTGACGACAAATGGCATACGGTTCTTTTCAATGTGGCTGACACGGTATCCGGCACGATAAACCGCATCTATTTTTATCTGGACGGCGGCACCACAGTGCCAAAATCCGGGGAGGTATATTTTAATGATCTGCGGTTTGGCGATTCGGTGATAGTCCAGATCGACCTGGCGGATCTTGAGACGGCCATTGAGGATGCGCAAAATCTCGTCCTGTATCTTGAGGAGGGGAGCGGGGAGGGCCTGGTGCCTGCAGGTTCCAGAGCAACTCTCGAGTCAGCCATTGATCAGGCGGTCATTTTCCTGAACAGGGACCATTCGGGAGATACCCAGCAATCCGTCGATGCCGCCATAGAAGCGCTTTACGATGCCTGTGTGGATTTTGAGACCTCTGCGACCGTGGCCAATATACAGATCACGGATCCTCTGGCGACAAGGGAAACAAAATACCTGTTAGACAATATTCTGCTCGGGGCGGAGAACGGTCTCATGTTCGGCATGCACGATGTGACCGGGTACGGTGTGGGATGGAGCGGCGATGACGACCGGTCCGATGTGAAGGATGTTTGCGGGGATTATCCTGCAGTGTACAGCTGGGACCTTAACACGGTTACTCAGAATCAGTCCGGTTCCCGCCTGAAGTACAGAATGACTTCCGCATACGAGAGGGGCGGTATCAATACGATGTGCTGGCACCAGTATGATCCCATGGACAGGGGATTTTATGCGGAAAATGTAAATAATGAACGCATTGTATCCACGATACTGCCCGGCGGTATCCATCATGATATTTACAAAAACGACCTCAGATCCGCAGCCCGTTTTTTCAAGTCCCTGCGCGGATCGAACGGAGAGTCCATACCCGTCATTTTCCGGCCTTATCATGAACATGACGGTGACTGGTTCTGGTGGGGAACAGCGCATTGTACAAGACAGGAATTCATCGATATATGGCAGTTCACTGCAGTTTATCTCCGGGATTCTTTGAAAGTGCATAACCTGCTCTATGCGTTCTCACCCAATCAATTCGAAACCCGTGAGGAGTACCTGGACCGCTATCCGGGAGACGAGTACATCGATATCATAGGCATGGACTACTATTTCCCGGAAATCGTCTATTCCATGCACCAGGCCATTTTCCTCCGAAAGCTTCAGGTGGTGGCACTTCTCGGGATCGAAAAGGCAAAGATATCGGCAGTGACCGAGGTCGGTCAGGAAGCCCTGACCACACCCGACTGGTTCACACGCGTTCTTCTCGAGCCCCTGAAGATGGATTCCCTCGCTACACGGATCGCGTATGCGGCAGTATGGAGGAATGCGAGCACAACCCATCATTACGCTCCCTATCCCGGACATTCCAGCGCGCCCGATTTTGTTCTGTTCTATCGGGATGGGTACACCCTTTTTGAAAGCGATCTGCCTGATATGTACGTCCTTGCATCCGAGGATACGAGCGCACCGGTTTTCACAAGGGTTCCGGAATCCCCGTTTGTGGCCACCTCCACATCCATTACCGTGAACATTGAAACCAATGAGCGTGCGGATCTCCGTTACAGCGTGGAAGACACCGATTATGACAGCATGGAGTCCGAATTCAGGGAAGGGCAGGGGACGCGGTTTCACAGTAATATGTGGGCCGGCACACAGGGTTTATCCTGCACCTATTATGTGAAGGCCAGGGATGTTTACGGGAATACAACAGCTTCTCAAATGATTTCTTTCACTGTGGATACCATGCAGGCGCCGGTTGTATGGTATGACCTGTCCTATCCGGATAAGGGCTGGAAGTCCGGAACCGGGCCTCTGGGATACGGTAATACAGGCGATGCCACTCCCCTTTCAACGGTTCATACCGGCTACTTCAGGATGCATTTCGGTCTCACCGAAGCACAGGAGGCACTCGGTCTGCTGGTAAAATGTCATGACGGTGCCATAGCGTACATTAACGGTTACGAGATTGGAAGGATCAACATGCCGGAATCAGGTATTGAATACGAAACGAATGCACTCTCCGCGGACAAGCACAGCCGTATTTTCGTATTCGATTCCGGGGCATTGTCCAGACTGAGAATTGGAGACAATGCAGTCACTGTGGAAGTCCATGTCAGTGATACGCAGACCCCGGATCTTTCCTTCGACGGTCAGCTTTTCAATGCCAGCGGTATTCTCGTTCCTCTGAAATCGGACTGGCTGTACTGGGATAACGGTTACCAGCCTGAGGATAAAACAGTGGGAGAGGTCACCGGTATCACCGATTTCAGTTATCAGACAGGTCATGATGAATTCTTTCTTTTTCCCGTGTATCCCAATCCATTCAATCATGAAACAACCCTGAGATTCACCATTCCCCGGACTACCCGTGTGAGGATCGAGGTGTATAATACATCCGGGCAAACCATTGAAACGCTTGTGGCCCGGGTCATGGAACCTGGCCTGCAGTCGGTCCTCTGGAATGCTCCGGGGAAAGTTTCGGGAGTTTACCTGTTCAGGATACAGGCGGCAGATTACAGCGATGTCAGGAAATGCCTTTTGCTGAAATAAGTATACGGGTGAAGGAAGATAGCCGTCTGGTCTGTAAACCGGTTTGACGGCATCCCCTTTCATCCTGGACCTATCATCTGAAATATCCGGTCAGAAAGGAAAAACAATTGAGGAAGGAAATCATGTCATATCCCATACTGCCTTTTTTATTATTCATGTTTTTTTGTTCTGGGAAGAAAGAAAATACTCTGGAGCCGGAACCTGCTGAAACGGCTCTTTCCTGGCTGCGCACGGAAGCGAACCATATCGTGGATGAAGACGGCAAGGTGATGATCCTGCGCGGTGTCAACCGGTCAGGATTGGAGTACGACAAGAGCGGGGCAGGCATCAGCGGGAGCGAGATTGAATATATATGCACGCAGTGGAAAGCCCAGATCATCAGACTGCCGTTCAACCAGGACTGGGTCTTGAGGGACGCCCATTATCTCGAGTTCATGGACAGTGTCATTTCCGATATTGTCGAGGAGAATGCTTACGTACTGCTGGATCTGCAATGGCAGAATACGGAGGTGCAGATCCCCCCGGTTCCGGATGAGGAAGCGGTCGGGATGTGGAAACAGCTCGCCGAACGCTACAAAGAAAATCCAGGCGTGCTCTACGATATCCACAATGAGGCGCATGACATCTCATGGGAAATCTGGCGCAGCCGGGCAATAGAGATTATCGAGGCCATACAATCCGTTCACGCAAAAGCCCTTATCTTTGTGAGCGGGCTGGACTGGGCCTATGATCTGCGCGGCTGGGGACAGAATCCGCTTCCGTATGTGAACATTGTCTATTCAACGCATCCGTATCCGTTCAAAGGTGAACCCTGGGCATGGGATAAGTATTTCGGGGATTATGTGGATGATTTCCCTGTATTCGCCGGAGAGTTCGGCGGCGGGGACGGAGATCTGGAATGGGGCAGGCAGCTCCTGGCCTATTTTAATGCGAAGAAAATGGGATGGACAGCCTGGAGCTGGTCCAATCAGCCCTATCTGACGGAGGACGACCGGAGGACTCCGACTGCGTTCGGTGAACTGGTAAAGAATGCCCTGATCCAGCATGCGGCAGGCGATTCAGGATTGTTAAGCATATCCCTCATTCAGGTCCTTTTTATCACAGCGGAGCGGGCAACGGTCACCTGGCAGACGGGTATGGACGCAGACTCCAGAGTGCGGTACGGACTGACCACGGCCTATTCAGATTCAGTGTACGCTCCTGTTCTTCTGCGCTCACATTCCATGAAGCTCCAGAATCTCC
>CAYXFJ010000045.1:0-348 GCA_964464265.1 uncultured bacterium | reverse complement strand
ATCCAGGGACTCTTACGGAAACGAGGAAGCCAGCACAGATTCCACGTTCCAGACTGCCTCTTCCATGTGATCCGTCTCCAGTCAGGGTGACTCTCTGGAAGATGTTCACCCGGCCGGTATGGCTTTGTGTCCGGTTTCTCTAAACAGCAATGATTATGAAAAACCTCCCGCAGAGTATCGCTCTGCGGGAAGTCTGTATTTTGATATTGATATTGGTATCATTGTACTATACCTTGAATAGGATGATATCCCATGTCCCACGATGAGGAAAAAAGCGGGAGAGGAGAAGAATAAATGTCAGGTGATAGGATTTCAAACTGGTCCATGGTATCGGTTCTTTTGATCTGG
>CAYXFJ010000044.1:0-15882 GCA_964464265.1 uncultured bacterium | reverse complement strand
TGAAGGAGCTTCTTCACCTCATCTTCATGAAAAGCACCTATCCAGCATGTACCCAATCCCTGCGCAGCTGCTGCCAGAGTCATATGGTCAACGGCAATGGCAGCATCAATGGCATAAGCAGGGTGGCCGCAGGTCATGATATACTGAGACTCGACGACGCAGCAGGCGATCACCACAGGAGCCTCTCCAACAAAGCTCTGGCCGCATGCTGCCTGCGCAAGCTGTTTCCTCATCCTGCGTTCACGCACGACCACGAATCTCGATTCCTGTCTGTTCTTTGCAGAAGGAGCAAGCCGGGCCTGCTCGAGAACTTTTCGAAGCTTTTCTTCCTCAACATTCTTATCCTGATATTTCCGTATGGAACGCCTCGCCTTTATCACTTCAAATACATCCATTGGATTTCCTTTCTGTCAAATCTCGAATGCGTGGTAATCAAAATCCATCTGACCCAGATTCCTTCTTGTCTTCAATTGCCCGGGTGTGACGGCCGCGCCCGTGAACTTCGTATCCAGAAGCCATGCACCCGTCAGGTCTGCGCTGGAAAGGTCTGCCCCGGACAGATCCGCCATAATCAGCTCCGCATCTCTCAGGCTGGCATATTTCAAAATGCTCCCCTTAAGACAGGCCTTCGGCAGAATCGACCACGACAGATCGGCACCGGTGAGATCCATCCCGCTCAGGTCCACACCCTTTCTGGAACGGAGTCCTTGTTCGTAATGCCAGGGTCCCCGCAGATTCTGGAAAGAGAGATCGATTCCCCTCAAATCAGTTTCAAATTCCAAACGGCAATTGCCTGCCTGATAACACTGTTTTAATAGTGTGCCGATGGATTCTCCGCTGTTCAGACCCAGTACAATCATGTTGATCGCATCCCTTCTCCAGCGGCTCTTTAGTTTTTCCAGCTCAGGGGTCTTCATTCATCCTCTTTCAGTAACGGACAGCACTGGGACAGATATCCAGGAATGCACAATACCGGCATGCCTGGTATTCCGGCCTGGCTGTATAGTCTCTCTTTCTTATCCCTTCTGCTGCTTCCACAATGCTCTTTTCGGTCTTCTCGTAGATCTTTTCAGTCGGACAGGAACGGCCGGTCAGACCGGACTCAAGAAAATGAAGCTCCACCGCATGCACCGGTTTCGAATAGGTCTTTTCAAAGGCCATCGCATACATGGCCAGCTGAAGGCTGTTTTTCGCCTGTTTGTCGGCAGCATCCTGCATATAGACATCCGAGGATTTGAAATCCACAATGACCACGCCTTCGTCCCGGTAATCGATACGGTCCCATCTCCCCTCCACACGGTTGTTGCCGATGAGAAAACTGAATCTTTCCTCAACATATGCGGGAACGATTCCCAGACGATTCTGGGTTTCCATGAAACGCTTCAGGGCATCGATCCCGAGTTCGTACCTTTTCTCCTCATGTTCAGGGGAGAAAAATCCGATATTCCTCCATGCCCCTTTATAGGCCTGGATCATATCCACGAGCTCTACCGTATTGCCGAGTATTCTCTGGCGGTGATAAAGTTCAATGGCCGCATGAAGGGCTTTGCCGTAGATGACAGCGTGATGCGGAAGTATAGGAACCCGGAGAATATGTATGTACTTGTACTTAAGCGGGCAGGTCTGGTAATCGTCCACCTGATAGTAGGAAAGGCTGAGGATCTGGTCATCCGGCAGGGGTGCCACGGATGGAAAGGCCGCGTCTGTTTGTGGAGCAAATCTCTTGATTCTCTGCTCGGCACCCGTTTTAATGAAATCCCCTATCTTCGGCCGGTCGAGTGCTTCCAGCACAAACTGACTGACCTTCGCTTTCCTTACTCCTCCATAATCCTCCGCGCTGGTCAGGAAAAGCTGCTCCCTGGCGCGTGTCATCCCCACATAGAAAAGGCGCCTTTCTTCCTGCAGATGAGAATCACCCTGCGGGATGATGTCTTTTACCAGCGAGTCCGGAAGCGCAATCTTTTCAGACTTATCCCTGGAAGGAAAACGGGATTGAATAAGACAGACCAGGAAAACCACGGTGAATTCCAGCCCCTTGGCTTTATGTACGGTCATGATCTGGACCGCATCCAGATCTGCATCGGCTTCCGCTATTCCGGGATCGTCCCCAGCTTCGATCAGCAGATCCAGATAACTGACGAACTGGTTGACCCGGTCATACATTGCAGTCCTGGAAAAAGACCAGATCACATCGAAGAACCGGGCGATATTCTGCACTTTCAAACTGTCCTCCAGTCTGCCCGGTTTCATCAGTTTCTGAAGGTATCCGGAACCCATCAGGAACTGGTAGAGAACCACCCCTGTGATGTGATCCCTTGAGAACTCCATATAATGATTGAGATCCTGGACGATCTTCTGGATTTTCACTGTGCTCTCCGCACTGACCGATGACAGCTGCTCTATGGAATCGATATTTGTGAATATCTCGTACAGAGAACGATTTGTTCGCCGCGCTTCATTCGCGCATTTCTGAAGGTCCGGTATGGAAATGAGTTCATAAATGCTGGAGGAAGACAGAAAAAAAAGGCTTGCTGAATCATCCAGATCTGTAAGGGTCTTCAGAAAGGCGATCAGGAGCTTGATCTCGATCCTGTCATACAATCCCCTGTTTCCGGTAAACCGCCAGGGAATTTCTTTCATATTGAGTGAACGGATAAATGGATCCGCTGTTCTGTTGGCCCTGACAAGTATGGCGATATCGCTGTACCGGCACTTTCTTTTCGCTATTAGATCCTCGATTTGTTTCGCCACGCTGTCCGCTTCTGTCTCCAGCGTATCGCAGTGAAGGTGCTCCACCAGCGGACCTTCCGCGGTTCGCCCCTTGAGTCTCTTATCGATCCGGTTCCTTACCTCGAGCCTGTCAGGATTGTTGTAACTGATAAGTTTATAGGCTGTGTCCAGTATGACCTGAGTATTCCGGAAGTTTTCCGTGATCACGACCTGTTTCGCATCAGGGTAAAGATCCATGAAGCCCAGTATGTTCGAGATGGCAGCGCCGCGGAATTTATATATGGACTGATCGTCGTCTCCGACGACCGTGATGTTGGCCTTATTGCCGCCCAGGAGCCGGATCAGCTGAAATTGTGCATAATTCGTATCCTGAAATTCATCTATCAGGAAATAGCTGTACCTGCTCTGCACCTGCCTGAGTACAGCAGGATGCTCCCGGAGGAGGCGAAGGGACAGGCTGATCTGATCTCCAAAATCGAGCTTTCCGGACTGAGCCTTGAGCTCCTCATATCTGGCATAGGTACCGTAGATTTCCTGCTGGCGTTCCAGAGCATCTGCTGCGCTTTCTTCCGGATTCTCTCCTGTCTCTGTCCTAAGCCGGTCCACAGCCAGTTTGTAAGCATCCGGACTCACATCCTCGTCTTTGGCGCGGGAGATGACCTTGAGAATTTCCTGAATGAACCGGGTCGGATCTCCCAGGGGTCTGAATTTTTTCAGAGGGAATTCAAAGAGATGATCCCTGAAAAAGATCACCTGTTCCGCCTCGGAGAGCACCTGAAAATCGGGATTCAGCCCCATTTCAAGGCCAAATTCGCGAAGCAGGCGGTCACCAAACGCATGGAATGTAGAAATCTGCACATTGGCATAGCCGTAGGGCAGCAGAACATCCACCCTCTCAGTCATTTCCGCAGCCGCTTTTTCTGTAAAGGTGACCGCCAGTATCTCTTCGGGCTTCGCCTGTTTCGATTTTATCAGATGGGCAATACGATGCGTAATGATCAGGGTCTTTCCTGTTCCTGCGCCTGCCACGATGAGGAGCGGACCTCCGCCATGCTCTACAGCTTCCCGCTGGCTTTTTGTCAGCTGAAGTTCCATAAAACCGACTCAATGATCCTGATGTTTTTTACACTTGCCTCCGGTCCTGCACGTGACATAGCAAATCACGGCAGGTTAAAACTGGACCTTGGGAGCTTGCTGAGCTTCTGTTACTGCATCAAAATAGGGTTTTACGCTAAATCCCAGAAGACTGGCAACAAGCATCTGGGGGAATTTTCTGATGGTCTGATTATACGACTGAACGGTCTCGTTGAAGCGGTTCCGCGCCACAGTGATCCTGTTCTCCGTACCTGCAAGTTCATCCTGAAGCCGGATGAAATTCTCATTGGCTTTAAGATTGGGATACTGCTCTACCACGACCATCAGCCTCTGCAGGGCTCCGCTTAAACCCTGTTGCAGTTCCTGGTAGCGGGCCAGATTGGCAGGAGTAAGATCTTCGGCATCCATTTGAATGACACCGCCTACTTTAGACCTTGCTTCGATCACGGCCTCCAGGGTTTCCCGCTCATGAGCAGCATACCCTCTGACGGTTTCCACAAGATTCGGTATCAGGTCATACCTTCTCTGATACTGGTTCTGGACTTCTGACCAGGCATTGTTGACTCCTTCGTCAAGACCAACAAGACCGTTATACATGTTTTTGATATTGAGACCGAGTACAATGATCAGAAGTGCGACCACCACGAGCACAATACAACCGATCTTTCCACCCTTACTCATTTTTTCCTCCTTGTTTTGTTTTGAAAGAAAAGCATTTATTCTATGAGCGAACTGAGTTTTTCCATCTCATCAATGGCTTTTTTGATATGGGTAATCATCTGCTCTTTTTTCGGTACAGTTTCATAACCTCTTACTGAAAGCAGCACGGAAAATAATCCTTCATCCAGATCGTATTCACGGCATGCATTGAGAATAATATTCTGTTTGGTATCCGGTATTTCCTTATCTTTCAGGACCAGAAGGGCTTTGAAAATAGCGACCAGTGCTATGATGAACTGGGACACCATGGCTCTCATGGGACTCATCTTGCCAGTAGTTTCGATCAAACCCTGCCTCAGCTGAAGCAGCTTCACTTTCAACTCCCTCTCACATTGCAGTCTCAGGTCCTGTTTTTTGATCCTGATTTCTTTCAGTATATCCTCTCCCTCGATGAGCAGATACTGATGCTGCATGTCCAGAAATTCGATCGGAAAACTATCCAGTGAGGCGTTTATATATTCAGGAGTCATAAACAGGGGAATCGGTATTCTCTGCCGCATCCATTTTTTCAGACAGGACTGAGCATTTTCGATCAGGCGGATGCCCTCCCTGCTCAGAACCACGAGGAAATTCAGGTCAGATTTGCCGGGAATATAATCCGAAGACGCGCCACTTCCGAACAGAATAATCGAAACGATATGTCCTTCAAAAAGATCATGTACATCTTTCCTGAAGGCATCGATAGTTTTTTCATGGTTTGATAATCGGTTTTGCATAAATCTCCTCCGCTTCCCTGTATGAACGAATATTTCTGCCAATTATTAAAATCCCCGGGATGCTCCTCCTCCCCCGCTGGATCCACCGCCGAAACCTCCGAATCCTCTGCCCCCGAATCCCCCCCCCCCGAATCCCCTGGGTCCCCCTTTCCCCCCGCTGCCTCCGGAAAGCATACCCATAAGAAGCCAGGGGATAATCCTTCCCTTTGTGATGATAATCAAAAAAATGACGAACATCACAAAAAATAAGCCCGCCGGACGCGGCTCTTCTGTTTCTATCTCAACAGCTCCTGTGATGGTGACTCCTGCATCCCTCGCAATAACTCCTGCAATCGCAGTCATACCGCGGTAGAATCCCATCCCGTAATCTCCATTCCTGAAATCAGGAATCACATACTTATCGAGGATTTCGCCGCATAATCCATCAGGCAAAATACCTTCCAGGCCGTATCCAACTTCAATGCGTACCTTTCGCTCCTGCATGGCCAGGAACAAGAGTACTCCATTATCTTTGTCTTTCTCGCCTATCCCCCAATCCTTGAAAAGACGTACTGTATATTCACTGACATCCATACCCTGCATATTCTTGACCGAGACCGCTGCAATGTCCGCTCCTGTTTTTTGCTTCACTTCAAACGCCAGAGTATGAATGTTTGTTTCTGCCTCTTCAGGGATGACCTCTGCGAAATCGTTCACCCATCCCTGATACTCGGGGAAAGTCACCTGAGCTCTGAGAACCGCCGTGTTTACAGCAAGGAAAATGAATGCAATCCAAACCATTCTTTTAATCATGTTCTGTTCTCTCCAGACGTCACGACCGGACCCTACTTTTCCGCATCAAACATTCCAAAAGTTGCCCTGATTCCGTGAAACGGATAAAAGCCTCCAGATCCCGGAAAACCCTGTCTGAAAGAAGCCGCACGATCCAGTTGGTTGCCATGGGACTTACAGTGATGATCACTTTATGTTTTTGATGGGCCTCCCACATCTCAATAGCGCATCCCAGACTGGCTTCAGGCAGATAGACGATCAGTACATCCGTATCCCTGATCCTGTCAATATGTTTCATGAACACTTCCCTGGCCTTTTCATTCGTGTACTTTGGAGAATCAGGATGCCTTTCTACAGGACAATATATCTGGCTTGCCGGGAAAGATTTACAGAGAGTATGCTTGATACGATCCCGGTAGGATTGATCGTAAACATCCAGATCCTGCCTGGATCCCTGGATAATGCCGGCAATGAAAAATGTAAATGGATGCTCCATACACTCCGATAAAAATTGATTTTTTTAACTAAGCGGATTCCCTTCACGGGTTCTACCCATTTCCTTGCTCATGGGGAGCCTGTAAGGCTCTTTCCTCATTTCCCGCTGCTGGTAGCTTGGAAGAACGCGTTTATACTGGATTTTCGTGTTACCGAAATTCACGAGCACTCCAATAGAACTTCCGGACAGGTTCATGCACCTGAGCACTTTCTGAATCTCAATATCATTGAGCATATCCTGGGACCGTATGATGACGACCACATCTTTTTCCACAAGAAAATCGATCACAACCGTACCTACCTCCACTTCCTTGTACAGAACCTGCATGGTCTTATCCGGTTCGAACTTCAGTCCCTTCTCCGGAAACTCGACAGCAAGAGCTTTTTTGTACGATTCAACAGGATATCCGGGTCCTATTATTTTATGAACTTCCATACAGGATCCAATTATTTTATACACTTTTTCGTTAGACTCCTTCATCAGCGCCATCTGATTCTCACCCCCTCTCTTCCTTTTTACAGAATCGTTCATATATCAACCTTATTCCTTCCAGTGTCAGATTGGGCTCGACCTTTTCAATGCATCTGGATCTGTCCGCGATCATCCCTGCCAATCCTCCGGTAGCGATCACCTTTGCATGCCGCCATCCCATTTCCTTCAGTATCCTTTCGACCATACCATCGACCATGCAAATGGTTCCCCATGTGATACCGGATTGCATGCTGTTTTCCGTATTGGATCCGACAGTCTTCTTGGGAAAAACCAGTGGAACACGCGGCAGCTTTGCAGCCAGACGGTGAAGCTCCTGGGAAGCGCCCATGATCCCCAGTGCGATGATACCGCCAAGGTAGTCCCCTTTTCTGGAAATGACATCAAATGTGGTTGCCGTGCCAAAATCGACCACGATGAGAGGCCCGCCGAATCCGGCAAATCCGGCCACTGCATTGCAGATGCGGTCCGCACCTACTGTAGCGGGTGTATCGTACAGGATGCGGATGCCTGTATCAGCTCCGGCATCCACTTCCATGGGATCCACATGCATGTATTTTTTCATCATCATGCTGAAAACGGGTGTGAGGTTCGGCACTACCGAGCAGACAGCCCCTCCGCGGATCTGTTCCGGATCCTGTTCTTTATATGAGAGCCATTCCCTGGTTGTAAGCCAGCATTCATCCGAAGTCCTTGTGGTTTTACTGGATAATCTCAGGGTTGTCACGAGGTCACTACCATTGTATAAACCCATGACTGTTTCGGTATTGCCTATATCTGCTACCAGAATCATTGAAACCCTCTGCTTTTCCATTCTCATACCATGATACGGTTCATCCAGGGTCATTCCTCGAATTCTTCAAGGGCGTCTTTTTCCGAATCGTAAATATCGATGACATCCTCCAGATGCGCGACATGTATCAGAAACTTCACTTTTTTATGAACCTCACAGAATCTCAGGTCCTTATCATAGCGTTCTGCCTGCCGGACGCCGAAAAGGAAAGCTCCGAGGCCCGTACTGTCCATATTCTGAACATCATGAAGATTGATCAGTATCTTTTTCTCAGCTCCCATCATCAGTTCAAGCATATGGGTTTTCATTTCCGGAGCCTCAATATGGGTCAGATCTGTGCTCTGGACGCGCACGATCCGGACACCGCTGGTAACCTTCTGCTGAAAATTCATATCGCTATTCCTATTGTTTTATCAAACCGGCCTTTAAAAAACTGAAATGTTCGTAATCTGTGACGATCAGATGATCCAGCACAGGAATTCCCATGACCTTGCCTGCCTGGACGAGCTGTCCGGTCATTTCCCTGTCTTCCATGGAAGGTCTGGCCTCCCCGGAAGGATGGTTGTGAACCAGTATGATCCCTGCTGCCAGAATGTCGATTGCCGCTTTGAATACTTCTCTGGGATGGACAAGGCTCGCGTTCAATGTACCCTGGGATATTACCTTTTCACCTATGACCTTGTTCCCGCTGTCGAGCATCAGAATACGGAAAATTTCAACTTTGAGACCCCGGAGTCTCGGAATGAGATACTTTACGACATCCTCAGGCGAGCGTATCTTTATCCCTTTTGACACCACATCTGTATCCATTCTCCTTGCGAGCTCGAATGCTGCAAACAGACGGGCTGCTCTGGCAGCTCCTATTCCTTTGAAACGTGTAAACTCTGATAGATTCTTGGTAGCCAGAACGGACAGGTGTTTGTATTCCACCAGTAACCGCTTCCCGAGATCAAGCGCATTGATACCTCCGGTGCCGGATCCGATCAGCAATGCCAGCAGCTCGGCATCGCTCAGGACCTGCGGTCCCCATCGTATCAACTTTTCTCTGGGTCTTTCGGATTCAGGCCAGTCTCTGATCGATGTATGATAAAAGGCCTGTTCCCGTATCTTATGGGCCATGCGGACTGCTTCAATTTAGTCCTTTACCGGCCCCCTTTCGACTGAGCTCCCACAATTTGGCATATTTCGTAAAAACATAACAGGTCGAAAACAATGCCAGTAACAATCCCTCCATACCGTCTCTGAATCCCTGACGGAAGATATACATTTTCGAGAACATATGCAACGGTCTTATCAAAAGTCCTGGAAAAGAATACTTTTTCCCCCTTTCAGCCAGCTCCATGGAAGCCAGAGTGGTGTATGTGTTGAATTTATCGAAGTAATGCGCGATCGAGTCGTCCGTATCATGTTCTATCGCCCCTTTGAGCGTTCCGGTGCGGCCGTTCACCTCCAGTTGTTCATGAACATGGTTGGAGCTGAAACTGGCCAGGCCTTTCCTGAAAAGCCTGACCACATAACCCGGATACCATCCCCCATGACGGATCCACCGGTTGAGAAAATAAGCCTTTCGAGGCATACGGTAAGCATTATGAGGTTCATCCTTTTCGAGTACATCTTTTATCTCCCGGGCGAGTTCCGGAGAAATTTTCTCATCTGCATCCACCCAGAGAACCCATTCTGCCCCGGTCTTTTCAAGAGCGATCTGTTTGGTACCGGAGTATCCCCTCCACTCGACCTGATAGACCCTGTCTGTATACCGGCGGGCAAATTCCACAGTTTTATCAGTGCTGCCCGAGTCGAGCACAACGATCTCGTCCGCAAAATGCAGACTTTCAAGACAGGACAAAATATGCTTTTCCTCGTTCCGTGTGATGACCATGGCAGCAAGTTTCATCTGCGTCACTTTCCCATATTACCCATGCGTTTCCGGGTCCTTTCAATAGCAGACAGTATGGCGTCCAGATCGAGATTCTCCAGACAGATCGGTTTATCACAGTGCTTTTTCCAGCAGGGGGAACAGGCCTGTTCAGAGATTATTTTCTCTCCCCGTCCGAAAAGATCGATCTCCGCAGAGCAGGACAGCCCGAACCACGCGATCACGTTCTTCTTCAGGCCAATGCCAAGATGCATTCCCAGTGTATCCCCGCTGACGATCACGTCACAGGTCTCTGCGTAGAGAATCCCCCTGCGCAATCCTTCTGTCGCCGGAGTCTCCTGTACCCATTCTCCCGCTTTTTCCCTGATCTCGCGGTTTCTTTCCGTATCTTCTTTTCCCCCCAAAAGAAGGATGTGCGCATCGGGCATTCGCTCTCTCAATTTCCGGATAAGCCGGATATGCTGTGTCCCGGTCATTTTTTTAAGCGGGTACAGACCGGAACAGCCGGTATTGATTCCGATGACAAAATCCTTTTCGCGAATTCCGAGACGCTCCCTGAATGCAAGAGAAAATTGCTTCTCCTCACGGGTGAGATCCAGCACGTATTCGTCCCTGGCATAATCGAGTTTCCAGGTCTCTGCAAGTATATCCGGTCCGGTCCGTGTGTTCTTCCTGAATTTCAGATCATCATCCAGCCCCATCCGGTAATTGTATTCTGCTTCTGTGTTCAGAGGTACAATCGCTCCATTCCCGTTCAGCCCGAATCCCAGTTTTGAATCCGCTTTGCACGTCAGGACAAAAGCAGCGGAATTGACATTCTTGTCTGCGTTTAGCACCTCTTCAAACCGCATCTGTCCCAGAATCATACGGGTCTCGTCATTCCATTCCCAGATCCTGAAGAGATAGCGATTGTTCTCAAGAACGGGAATCGCATTCTTCAAAGTCACCCAGTGCACGGTACTGACCGGATATTTGCGCTTGATCGCAGGCAGCATACTTGTTGTCATCAGAACGTCCCCGATGTAGTCGAGATTGACGATCAGTATCCTCTGCCCGTACGGTTCGGGATGGTCACAGGGACAGTGCAGACCGGGTTCGCACGGTTTGTATCCCGTGAATTTCCTGCAATCCAGCTCATTGTGCAGGTTCGTTTTCAGACCGGAGATCCTGTCCCCCTTTATTGCTTTTTTCATCATCTGTACCTGAGTCAGAATTTCAGCTGCGAATCTTCGCTGGGAGATTTCCCTGTCCTCTGCGGCTGGATTTTACCGCACGGGACCGCACCGGTTTCAGCATACCGGATGCTGCATTCATTACCTCATCCACTTCCAGGTTTTCCATGCACAGACACCGGTCACACTGGGTCCTGTTGCATCCGAGACATTCCAACTCTTTTTTATAGACAACCCTGTGGCCGGATCCGTAAGGACCCTGAAGGTCCCACCGGGTTGGCCCGAAGATTCCAAGCGTGGGCGTACCCACTGCAGCGGACAAATGCATGGGCCCGGAATCACATGCAATGACCAGATCGCACATGCTGAACAGAGCCCCGAGCTCACCAAGGGATGTTTCCTGAGTCAAAACAGCATACCCTCCGCTCATTCTGCAAACCTGCTCCCCATATTCTTTTTCGCCGGGGCCCCATACCACGATCGAAACAGCGTCATATTCTCTCCCGAGACGCTGAGCAAGAAGAGCGAATTTCCCGATGGGCCAGCGCTTGGAAGGCCACCCTCCCCACACATGCATTCCGATGCGCTTCTTCCCGTCAAATCCTGCCAGCCATTTTTTCATTCGCAGGTGCTCTTCGTCCGTAAATTTGAACTGAGGAGAATGAACATGAACAGGTATGCCGAGAGCACGGAGAGCATCCAGATTGAACTCCACTTCATGAACCCGGTCTGGCCGGGGAGGCACCTTAACATTGTATGCCAGCTTGCGGATGCGGAAGGCAAAGCCGGCACGAATGCGCGCACCTGAAAACCATGTGATCCATGCACTTCTCGGGTTTCCGAACAGATCCAGAACGATATCGTATTTCTCCCTGCGCAGTTTCAGGAGGAATTGAATGTGGTTTTTCCAGCTCTCGAGAAAGGGAAGGTTTCGCCACAGGCTCAAAGGCAGTTCCACGATCCTGTCAAGCCCGGGATTGCCGGAGAGAATGGCTTTTCCGGGAGTCTCCACAAGGAAATGGATCTCCGACCCGGGAAAATGGGACCTGAGATTCGCGATCACCGGCGTTGAAAGCAAAACATCACCTATAGCCCTGAGTTTTATGATCAGTATTTTCTCAACCGGTTTCATTATGTCTGTTCGTCTCGTTTATTTTTGAACAATCTACATCCCATCTGTCTCTCATTGCCTTTTTGATATTTTCAAGCAGCTCATAATAGATCCGGTACCCGCCGATCTTGACCGTACCGTCACGGCCGCCATGACAATCGGAGCCTCCGCTTACCAGAAGGCCGTGTTCTGCCGCGAAATGCTGCAGATGCCGGGATCTTTCCTCCGATAGATTCGGATGGATGATCTCAATCCCGTCAAGACCGGATTTCACGAGATGCAATAATAAATTATCGTTCAGGGACGGTCCGGGATGCGCAAGAAAGGAAAGGCCTCTGGCTTCGGTGATGAGAGCGATTGCTTCATCCGGCAGCATTCTGTATTTTTCCTCATATGCCTTTGTTCCGTAGCCGATATAGCGCTGAAAAGCCTCCTGAAACGTCTCAACGTATCCTTTTTCCATCAATAGCTCTGCCAGATGCGGACGTCCTATATTCTTGCTCCGGGATTTTTCCGTCACTTCATGCATGGACAGATGTATGCCCATGTGATTCAGGTTCTGAACCATTTTGGCGGCGCGTCTGTATCTCTCCTGTTGAAATTTTTCCAGATACTCTTTCAGTTTGGGATGCTCCGGATCAAAATAGTAGCCCAGAATATGTAAATCCTTGCCCTCATACTGGCTGCTCAGCTCAAGGCCCGGTATTATCTCCACAGCGCACATACTTCCCGCTTCGAAAGCCTCAGCTATACCGTCTATCGTATCGTGATCTGAAATTCCGATGGCGCAGAGATCCTGCTCTTTGGCTTTCTGAACAACCTGTGCAGGTGTCAGGAGACCATCCGAATAATTGGTATGTACGTGCATATCCACCCAGTCGTTTTTCATAAGCTCTTTCGTCTCCTGATCAGGTCATTGTAAAGTTTCAGATGCAGTTCCATGATATGTCCGGCTTCATATGTTGCATGAGCCCATTTTTGCCCTTCAATCCCCCACTTGTTCCTTTTTGCAGGATAACGCACAGCATCCAGAACAGCCTCCGACAGGGCATTGCTGTCCCTGGGGGTTACAAGACGGCCTGTTCGTCCGTGCCTGACGATTTCAGGTATCGCGTCGCTGCCGGATGCCACAACAGGCAGTCCGACAGACATGGCTTCGATCAGGACCATACCGAATGCCTCCGCATATGCAGGATAAACGAAGAGATCCATTGCGGAGAGAAATGGCTGCACATCCTGCTGAAATCCCGTGAAGAGGAATTTGCCATGCCATTCGAACCCTGCTGCGAATGTGCGAATATCCTGAGCTTCCTTCTCCTCATTCCTGGAGTTGTCCCCTACCGCCAGAAACCAGACATCCGGATATTCCCTGTGTACACGGCCTGCCATTTCAATGAATTCCCTGTATCCTTTCCACCAGATCAGCCGTCCCATAATTCCTATGACCATGGCATCAGAAGGTATCCCGTACCTGGCGCGTGTCTTTTCCCTGCTCTCCCTGCTGAAATGGAAGTGTCCGACATCCACTGCATTGGGTATATGGACCACTTTTTCCGGAGATAAGGGATGTGTTTTCCTCACATTTCTTTGAATGATTTTTGAAATGGCGACCACTGCATCCACTCTGCTGTAAAGATACCGGTGTAAAGGATCTTTTTTCGCTTTCTGTGTCCCGATATGCTTTGTCAGAACGAGAGGTAAGTGACGGAATTTCCCAAGTGCCGGAACCAGCATCCAGAGATCCCTGGAATAGTGCGCATGGATGACATCCAGGGTACTGCTGCCGAGCCAGCCCCGAAGTTCCCGGAACGTCTTCCGGTGAAAATATCCATCGAGGCTGAAGGGCAATACTTCTACACCTGTGCGATGCATTTCCCTTGTCGCGGGTGTATCGTCTCCTCCCAAAAAGAAAACCCTGTTTCCAAGCCGCTTTAACCTTAATGCCATCTCGGCGGCAACCATCTCCATTCCACCCCATGACGGGGAGCTGCATACCAGAAGAATTTGTAATCCGGTTCTGTTCAAATTCAGCTTGATTTTTAATACATAAATCTATTAATTGATAAAGAATTCAATGGACCGTCATACGGAAATGACATGATGCAAAGAACCAAATTCCTGCTGCTGTTTTCCCTTATTTTTCTCTGCTGTGAGAAGCAGATTCCTGGCATCTCTGAAGAGGAAAAAATGCGTTTCCTTGACATCACCGTGAAACTCGCGATATTAAAGGAAAATCCTATTCCTGACAACACTGTTTATACCGATTCGGCCAGATCGATCATCCGGAATCATCAGTTTACTGAGGAGCAGTACGATAGAATTCTGGCACATTACGAAAAACATCCCCTTGAATGGGAATCCTTCTTCCGGGAGTTTCTAACGCGTTTGAATGCCTCATCCGCTTCGTCCATTCCCGGAAAATCTCCTGCCTTTTTCGGGCAGCAGCCACCCCGCTGAAACCGTTCCTTTCAGCAGATTCTGGGAAGCTGTTCACCGCTCAGCATATCGAGTATTCTTCTGCTGCCGATACGCGTCCTCAAAACCACACGGTTTTTCTTTCCGCGCACATTCCCGATCATGGCGGCCTTTCTGCCGTGGGGATGGTTCCTCATGACTTCGAGCACAGGGAGGGCATCCTCTCCGGGAAGGAACGCAACCAGAACACCCTCATTGGCCACGTAAAGAGGATCGAAACCCAACAGTTCACAGGCTCCTCTCACTGAATCTGTTACCGGGATGGTTTCCTCATCAAGCTCGATACCCACACCGGACTGCCGGGCGATCTCATTACATACCGTGGCCAGACCCCCGCGTGTGGCATCTCTCATCACATGAATATTTTCCGAAGTCCTGAGCATCGCACCGATAAGATGGTTCAAAGGCCGTACATCGGAACGGATCACGCTGCGAAAACCGAGATATTCACGGCTGGTCATGATCGCCATTCCATGCGCACCAACCGGTGCATTGATAAGTACGCAATCGCCTTCACAGGCTCCGTCTCCGGTTATCATCCTTTCCCTTTCCAGAATACCAATCCCGGATGTATTGATGAAAAGTCCGTCCGCATGTCCCCGCGGTACCACCTTCGTATCCCCGGTCACGATCATGGTCTGCGATTCATCCGCCGCTTTCCTTATCGAAGAAACGATTCTCCTTAAATCTTTCAATAAAAAACCTTCCTCGATGATGAATCCGATGCTGAGATAGAGCGGATTCGCTCCCATCACAGCAAGATCGTTCACGGTACCGCATACGGCGAGCCTCCCTATATCTCCGCCAGGGAAAAAAACCGGTTCCACGACAAAAGAATCCGTGGTAAATGCGATCCTCGGGCTGTTTATGTCCAGTATGGCGCTGTCGTTCATGGCTGCGAGGTATTCATTGCCGAATACGGAAAGGAAAACATCCTCGATCAGCTGCTGTGAAAAACGGCCTCCGCCTCCGTGAGCCAGACGAATTTCGTTCAAATTCCCGATTCGATATTCCTTCGATTCTGTACAGAGGAACCTTCAAACGAGTTTTAAAGAGGCAAATCATAGCCGGTTCTAAAGTCGAAAAGGACCCGCCCGGCAACTCACCATTCACATGCAGTATGAACGTTCCGGGTCGGATTATGCAGTTCTACGAACCCATCCGCCCGAATCCTTCACATCCAGGTTGAATACCCGCCGTCAACAGGTAAAGGCAGCATTACGGAACAAGATATTTATAGTAGGCTGCACAGGTCCCTTCGCTGGATACCATGCAGGGCCCTATGGGATTATCCGGTATACAGGTTTTACCAAAAAGGCTGCACTGAGGCGGTGTGAGGATCCCCTGCAGGACATATCCGCACCGGCATCCTCTGGGTTCTCTGCCGGCAGGAACATCCACAGAAAAGTGCCTACCAGCATCGTGATTGGCATAAGAG
>CAYXFJ010000043.1:15722-15996 GCA_964464265.1 uncultured bacterium | reverse complement strand
CCTGATGCGAAGAGGCAAAGAGACGGTCAACGCGAGGTGGGGAGACCGTGTTTCTGTTCTGGCCGGAGATTACATTTTTGCCAAAGTACTCTCTCTCGGAGTCAATATGCCCTGGCGGGAAGTGCTGGAAGTGGTTTCCAGGGTCGTGAGTGATATGGGAAAAGGTGAGCTCAGGCAGGCCCTGTCAGGAGCACTCGACCGTATGACGGAGGCCTCCTACTACCAGATCGTCAATGAAAAAACGGCGGGCCTTTTCAGGGCGGCATGCGAACTG
>CAYXFJ010000043.1:3553-15669 GCA_964464265.1 uncultured bacterium | reverse complement strand
CATGTACATTCGGGTTGTATTTTGGAACCTCCTTTCAGATCCGGGATGATATTCTGGATTTTACTGGGTCCGAGGAAATGACCGGAAAACCCATAGGGCAGGATCCTCAGAACGGAAATGTTACCCTTCCTCTGATTCTGGCCATGGCCGGTACTTCAAAGCAGCAGCGCATGGAAGTCCTGCACAGGATCGAGAACGGATCATCCGAGGACTCGGAATGGATAGGCGGTTTCGTTGAGGAAAACGGCGGAGTGGAGAAAGCCCAGAAGAAAGCGGAAGATTTCAGCCGGAAGGCAATTTCAGTCCTGAATGATTTCCCGGAATCCAGATTCCGGGTTTCTCTGGAACAACTGATCCTTTATGATCTGGAGAGACCGGGTTGAGAAGGTTCGTACTGGCATCATGGATCGTGATATGCACGTGTTCTGCTCCGGAATCTCCTGTGGAAGAGACCCGCTACCTCTTGGATACGCTGGTCCGCATCGCTGTGTATGACAGCGGACTGTCCCGTGCAAAAATAGATCAGGCCATTGACAGTGCGTTCCAGAGGATCGGACAAGTCGAACGTATCACATCCTGCCATCTTCCTGAAAGTGAATTATCCCTCGCTGTAAGCAGGGCGTACCGGGAACCAGTACCTCTTCCGGACGAGCTGGTGCGTATATTGAATTTCTCCAGAGAGGTTTCGGAAAGCACGTCCGGTGCGTTTGACGTGACGATTGGTGCAGTAAAAAACCTCTGGGAGTTCGATAAGGAAGTTCCACGTATACCTGATAAAGAGCTTCTGGAGCAGGCGCTTCTGAAGGTGGATTATCGTAAGATTCATTTGCAGGGCAGTCTTCTTTCACTGGGCATTGAGGACATGAGCATCGATCTCGGAGGTGTGGCCAAAGGTTTCGCTGTGGATGAAGCCGTCGCTGCTCTGGTGAAGTACGGTGTCCGGGCCGGGCTTGTGGAAGCCGGGGGAGATCTGCGAACCTTCGGACTGCCGGAGGGCAGGGAAACATGGAAAATCGGGGTCAGGCATCCTGCAGGAGCCAGAAGCGATCTTTACGGTATTATCTCCATGGGTGAAATGGCAGTGGCTACATCAGGGGACTATGAACGATTTTTCATTCATGAAGGGATACAGTACCATCATCTTCTTGATCCGGAAACCGGTTATCCTGCGCGCGGTTGCACCAGTGTCACGATACTGGCGGGAACTGCCATGACAGCTGATGCTTATGCCACTGCGGTATTCATCCTCGGTCCGGAGAAAGGGAAGAAACTCCTGGATTCTGTACCGGGTGTGGATGGCATGATCATTTTTAATAAAGATGGCAGACTGGAGCATACAGCCACGCAGGCTTTTCTGGACCGGTTTTCCTCCACAGCGCGGGGAGAGTAATCATGCCAAGGACTCTGGTAACCGGCGGCGCCGGTTTTCTCGGATCGCATATCTGTGAATATCTTCTGAAAAAAGGGCATGAAGTCATCGCCATGGACAATCTCATTACCGGCACTGTGGATAACATCGCCAGATTCCGTGATGAGGGATTCCTCTTCATCAAGCACGATGTGACCGACTATATCTATGTTGAAGGTCCTCTCGATTACATTCTTCATTTCGCTTCGCCTGCAAGCCCCAAGGATTATCTAGAGCTTCCGATACAAACCCTGAAAGTCGGCTCTCTGGGCACGCATAAAGCCCTGGGTCTGGCGCTGGAAAAGAAAGCCACGTTTTTACTGGCCTCGACTTCAGAGATATATGGAGATCCTCTCATTCATCCCCAGCCTGAAACTTACTGGGGGAATGTCAATCCCGTGGGACCGCGCGGTGTGTATGATGAAGCCAAAAGATTTGCGGAAGCTCTCACCATGGCCTATAACCGGTACCATCAGGTGGATACCAGGATTGTACGGATCTTCAATACATACGGCCCCCGCATGCGGCCTGAAGACGGAAGAGCCATTCCGACATTCATTCCTCAGGCTCTGAGAAATGAGCCCATCACCGTATTTGGAGATGGAATGCAGACCCGCAGTTTCTGTTTTGTTTCCGATCTGGTGGAGGGGATTTACCGTCTTCTGGTCTCCGGTATTCCGGATCCTGTGAATATTGGCAACCCGGATGAATATACCATTATGGAACTGACCGACAGGATCCTCTGTCTTACCGGAAGTAAAAGCCGTGTGATATATAAGGATCTTCCTGTGAACGACCCGAAGGTCAGACAGCCTGACATAACATTCGCCAGGGAGAAGCTGGGCTGGGAGCCACAGGTGGCACTGGATGACGGGCTCAGTACGACCATTGATTGGTTCAAAGGCCGGCTGGGATATAAATAGAATGTCCTGAAAAATGTGAAGAGGGGTCATCCCGGACGTTTAAAAAGGTCTCTTCATTCTGCAGGCAACAATAAAAAGAATACTGATCATCCGCCTCAGCGCGATGGGTGATGTGCTCCTGACCACGTCCGTGTTGCGGATGCTGAAAACCCGGTTTCCTTCTGCAAGGATCGATTATCTGGTCAAAGAGGCTTATGCGCCTCTCCTGCGGACAAATCCACGCATCGGACAGGTGATCCCGGTCCTCAAAGGAGATTTTCAGGAGATGCGGGAAATCCTCCGCCGGATTCGGGGGGAGAGATACGATCTGCTGATCGATTGGCAGATGAATTTTAGAAGCCGGTTTATCAGGTTTTTCTCGGATGCGGGAAGGACTATTGTCTACCCTGCGAGAAGGTTCAAAAGATTCCTGCTGGTCCATTGCAGGATAAACCGGTATAAGAGGGAGATGCCTGTCCCTCTGCGCTTTCTGGAGTCCGTGGATTCTCTGGGTGTCAAGGATGACGGTCTGGGACTCGAGCTCAATGTGGAGGAGAAAGATGTCCTTTCAGTGGCTTCCACTCTCTATGCCGGAGGATCAGGTAAAAGTCAAAAACTCATTGTCCTGGCTCCGGGAGCTGGCAGGGCGACGAAACGCTGGCCCCATGAGAGATTTGCGGAGGTCGGCGATTATTTCAACAGAACAGGTTATACGGTTGCACTGACCGGCGGAGAAAAAGACAGGGAAGTCTGTTCACGGGTTGAGAACAGCATGAAGGGAAAAGTGCGGAACATGGCCGGAGCTTTTTCCCTGATGCAGACCGCAGCGCTGATTGATAAATCCCTGCTCCTTATCACTAACGACACAGGAGTAATGCACATAGCGGCAGCCCTGAAAAAACCTGTCATAGCCATATTCGGGCCGACGACCCGGCATTTCGGATTTTTCCCGTTTCGTACCCGGTCGAAGGTGGTAGAGAGCGATCTGGAGTGCAGACCCTGTTCCTATCACGGGACGGACGAATGCCCAAGAAAACATTTTATGTGTATGCTGCGTGTGAAGAGCGATGAAGTGATTCAGGCTGCTGTTGAACTCATTCAGAGGGCATGCGCATGATATCCATGAAATACATCCTGTACAATCTGACAGTCGTACCTCTGATGCGTGTTGGATTCCCTCTGGCCTCTCTTTTTAATAAAAAGGTGAGAAAGGGACTCTCGGGGCGTAAATTGCTTATCCCCTCTTTGAAACTGGAACTCGGTAAACTCGAAGGGCGGAAACCGCGGTTCTGGATTCACTCCAGTTCCATGGGGGAGTTCGAACAGGCGAAACCTTTGATGGCAGCTCTGAAAAAACGGTTTCCTGACAGCCTGGTGCTTATCAGCCTTTTTTCACCGTCGGCTTTTGAGCATGTAAAAGAATATTCAGGAGCGGATATTATCTGTTATATCCCATTTGATTCGAAGAGAATGGCAGACCAGTTTCTGTCACTGGTAAAGCCGGATATAGTCATTGTAATCCGGCATGACTGCTGGCCGAACCATATGCAGGCCTGCAGGGACCGGGGCATTCCTCTGGTGCTCGTCAATTTCTCTGTCTCCATTCACAGCTGGGCGCAGTCTTTTCTGGGCAGATTCGCCAACAGTTTTCTCTATAATTATTTTGACGTAATACTCACCGTATCCAGCGATGTCTTATCCCGGGTGGACCAGTACCGTCTCACCCATCCGAAAGTGGAGGTGGCTGGAGATACCCGGTATGATCAGGTCATCCTTCGTGCCAGCGAAGCCGAGAATGTGATCGGGCCATTAAGAAACCTGAAACGTGGACGAAAATGTCTGATACTGGGGAGTACATGGCCGTCCGATGAAGAAGTAGCCTTCGAAGCGATTTCCAGGCTTATAAAGCAGGGAATTAAACCCTGGATCATTGTGGTTCCTCACGAACCCGTAGAAGACCATCTGCGTTCCATAGGTGAAAAGCTCGAGGCCATGGGGATATCCTGCAGCCGGCTGAGCGAAAATGATTCAAAAGAGACAGATGTCCTGATTATCGATCGTGTGGGCATCCTTGCAAGTCTTTATGCCCTTTCAGATATAGCCTATGTGGGCGGGGGATTCGGACCCGGTGTTCATAATCTGCTTGAACCTGCGGCACTGGGCAAAATTGTCATGTTCGGGCCCAGGCACAGGAATTCTTTTGAAGCCGGTGAGTTCAAGAGCAGGGGTGTGGGATTCTCTGTGGAAAACAGCAGTCAGATGCTGAAGTATCTGAAGAATTTCTTCGGTGAGTCAAAGAATATGAAGGAACTTGGAACAAGGGCAGCCAGGCTTGTAGAGGAGAAAAGCGGGGCAACGAACCGTATTCTGGAGCGTCTGGAAAAAATACTGCTTTCGAAATGATCGAAGTCATAAAAATCACATATCAATACCCCGGCGGTGAATCCACTTTTACGCTCCGGGGTGTTTCGTTTCAACTGAATCGGGGTGAGAGGGTTGCCCTGATGGGCGCCAATGGGTCAGGCAAGACCACTTTCATCAGGTGCCTCAACGGTCTTCTCATACCTCGAGAGGGAGAAGTGTGCGTGGATGGGCATTCAACGAGAGATGCATCGCAGATTTATGAAGTCCGCCGGCTCGTGGGTATGGCTTTCCAGAATCCGGATAATCAGATTGTAGCTACTACCGTGGACAGGGAGCTAGCCTTCGGCATGGAAAATATTGGAATACCCACGGATGAAATGAAAAAACGTGTCTCAGAGGCACTTGAGCGTTTTCACATGGAATCTTACCGGACAACGGCGCCCCATCTTCTTTCCGGAGGAGAAAGACAGAAACTGGCCCTGGCTTCCATCTGGGTGATGAGACCGAAATATCTGGTGCTCGATGAGCCAACCTCCCTCCTTGATCCGCAGGGAAGAAGGGAGGTGCTGGAGCTTATCCGGAGGGAATCTGATGAAGGAAAAATAGGAGTGCTTCTGGTAACTCAATTCCCTGAAGAAGCTCTGGGTTTCGACCGGCTCGTGATCATGGATAAGGGTGAGATTGTCCTTGATGGGCCTCCCCATCTACTTTTTCAGCATGAGGAACTGGAGTCCATGGGACTGGCGGTTCCCACTGAAATTGCCCTCGAAACCTACTGGGAGAAACTGAATCGCTCATAGGATAGACAGTGAGCACCCGGATAAGTTCAGCGATCCGGACTTTCCATTTCCTGCCAGAGAAAAAGGGATGCGAGTTCCCGGGAGATCTGTGCGGGTGACAACCCCGGCATATTGGGCAGACAGTTGCATAATACAGCTACAGTGAGATCCTGTTCTGGATACCGGAGGAGGTGGGTATTAAACCCGTTCAAACCCCCTGAATGTCCGATCTCTTTAAGTCCGCGTACGGTACCAATGCTCCAGCCGTATCCATAACCGGAATTCCCCAGCGGTGCAGGCGTGGTGCCATCATTCAGCCTGACAGGAGTGAATGCGGCATCCAGAGAAGCCTGGCTGAGTATTCCCCCTTTAAAAATCCCTTCGTTCCAGAGAAAGAGATCCCTTACATTGGAATAGAGCGCTCCAGCCCCTCCGGCCCGCGACATGTTCCAGTCAAGGGCGATGGATGCTTTTTCATCCCCGTAGGAATATCCGGTCGCTTCGTTTTCATAAACTGTTCCGTTCGAGTACACGCCCGTATGGTCCATGCCGAGGGGATCAAAGAATATTTTTTCGAGGTAATCACCCCATGTCAAACCCGTGATTTTCTGGAGAATCATCCCGAGAAGAAAATATCCGGAGTTGCTGTACTCCCATGACGATCCCGGATCGAAACTAAAGCCCAGGGTTTTTATGTGACTGACAACGCTGTCCGGATCTATGTACTGGGTCACTTTGCTCATGAAGTCCGGTGTGGATGTGTAGGTCCTGATGCCCGAAGTGTGGGTGAGAAGATGATGAATGGACACCTCGTTCCCACGGGGGAAATCGGGAATATATTTATCCAGGCGGTCGTCAAGGGAAAGCATGCCTGTCTCTTTCAGCTTCAGAATGGCAGACGCTACAAATTGCTTGGTGACCGATCCGATACGGAATATCGTCTCAGGCTTTATCTGTATTCCTTTTTCGGCATGGGCCAGCCCGTATCCCTTTTTAAAAACGATACTGCCGTTCCTTGCAACAAGGACCGCGATGCCCGGTGCATTCTGGTCGATCCGCCGGCTCAATGTAAAATCGGCAATGGAGGCCAGAGGAGGCATCACGAGCGAGGTATCTGCATCGCTGGAAACAAGCAGTTCCAGAGCTTTTTGCCGGCCGTTGAGCTTTGCTGCATTCACTGCATTGAGGCCGTTTTCCACCGTGGCATTCAGGCCTGTTTTCATGGAAATGAGGAATTGCATTGCATCCAGATCACCCTGAGCTGCCTGTTCGACGAGGATCTCAGGAAGGGATTTCCGGCTGAGCGGCCGGAAGGCGAAACCCCAGTCATATTCCCGGTTCTGTACATGCAGGAGAAGGCTGTTCCTGCCTTTTTTCATGTGCAGGCTAAACAGATCATCATCCTCGTTAAGCTGGCGTTCTGTCCAGTTTTCATGAACCAGTTCGTCGTTGAGCCAGACGCGTATAGCGTCATCACTCCCAAGTCCGGTTATGACGGTCTGTGAATCTTCCATCACAATCTCCGTGTATGCGTAGGCAAAGACAAAAAGCCTTCTATCCAGGGCTTCCGCCAGATCGATGCTGTTTTTCCCGCTGCGATAGACTTTCCACGGATAAGTCTTTTTCATTATGTTCAGACTGCCGGATTGAATGCTCGCCCTTATGGTTTCCGCATCCGGAGGGGGCATTTTGAAAACGGACATCTGCCGGTCGATATCGGAAGCATCGGCGTTTCTTTCAAACACACGGACCGGCCCTGCAAGATTCCAGGAAGTCAGGAACGTATCCGGAGAAAGGCCGGTACAGGTGACGATCTCCACAGGGACATTCTGACCCGCAAAGCATAGTGCATCCATGTGAACGGGACAAATGGAAATGAGGAGCAGTAACAGGAAAAGGGGGAATTTATGCTTTAAAAACACAAGACACCTCCGTTGCTTGATAGGCGTGATATGGCAGAATGCCCATGACCTTCCACTGTAAAAGGCCATGTTTTCAGGATGGCGCTCAGAAAGTTTTGCGTGAAAGGCCGTACTTTTTCATCTTATACCGCAGTGCTGCCTCTGATACATTCAGGGCGCGGGCGGCCTTTGTCTGATTCCCGGCGAAGCGCCTCAATGCCTTGGCTATCAGATATCGCTCGACTTCGGATATGGCTCCCTGAAGATCCTTTTCTGCAAGAAACTCGAACGGATGCTTCCGGATTTCGAACGGGAGATACTCCAGGGCAAGCTGCCCTTCCGGAGACATCAGGACAAGATTTCGTACCGCATGTTTTAATTCCTGGACATTCCCCCGCCATTCATATTCTATCAACGATTCGAAAAGTTCAGCGGTTACGGTGGGCATTTCTTTATGGAATTCGTCACAGAAAGACTGAAGAAAAATTCCGAAAAGTTCAGGAATATCCTGTTTCCTTTTACGCAGGGGAGGAATCTGTATGCTGAATGCGCTGAGTACGGCATACAGATCCTTCCGGAATGTTTCCTGATCAGCGAGACGCTCATCCGAAGTCGAAGCGAATATGCGGAATTCGGATTTGACAAGGCCCGGTTCCCCTGTGCGTTTGAACCGGGATTCCTTGAAAATGTTGATGAACTTCTGCTGGTATTCCGGTGCCAGCTCATGCACGTTTTCCAGGTAAAGAATACCTTTGTGGGCCTGCTCGAAAAGACCGATGGTCCTCTCCATGCCACGATCGGTTTCTTTCGTCTCCCCGAACAGATTACCATCGGTCAGCGTATCCCCGACAGCTGTGCAGTTGATAACCACGAACGGACGGTTTTTTAACCGTGAACGCTCGTGGATCTGGCCTGCTACGTACTTTTTTCCCACACCTGTCTCCCCGATGAAGAGGATATTGTCATCCGTCTTGGCAACCTCCCGGATAAATTTTTTGATCCGGATGATCTCCGGTGATTGTCCGGGTAACATAATGAACCCCCTTTCTTTAGGATTTATGTTTGTTATTGTTCAATATCATCCAGTGTTTTTGCCGGGCTCTTTTAACATAAATGATATCTGCAAACCAGAGTATCAAAAGAGCGAACAGGACCAGAGCAAGAAGATTGACGATGAAAAAGACCGGGATATCGAAGTATCTCAGGATCATCAAAAGGACCAGAAAGAGAAAAAGCAGATAATTTTTCCTCTGTGAAAGATAAATTTTTAAGACCTGAATGATCCACATCATTTTTTTATTGCCGTATCTTTCCACCTGCAAGGATCCCAGATCGATTTTACCCCAAATAAGGGCTTCATAGAAACGGCCGTAATCCGTAGAGATAAACCGGAATTTTTGGACAAGACAGTAAAACAGGATCAGGAGGTTAAAAGTAATGGTGACCTGGCTGATTGCGGAAGCATTGAATCGGTAAATGATGGAAAGACTGCCGATCATATCGGTCAGAAGGAGCAGGGTGAAACTGATCATCAGTCCGTGAACATAGGTGCCAATGGTCCTGTTGGTTTTGATCAGGAGCAATCCATAGGATACCAGAAAAGCCAGGGAGGACAGATGGGTTTTGAATACCCGTCTCTGTATGTCCTCGCGGTATCTCTCCCCGAGTTTGAAAATAAAATCGGATTCCTTCAGATAGGGATAAAAATGGATCAGAAACAGGGGAATCAGGATGAGAGAGACAGCGGCATAGATTATCCAGAGTTTCATCTTGGGCAGGAAGTACCGTATTGAAGTGAACAGAATAATGAAATTGAGCAGGAAGCAGAGAGTCATGGTCTTGTAGTTCAGGAAAGAATAAGCCTGGAAATCATTCCCGATCAGGTAGCTCTCCCCTGTGAAAACGACTATGAAAGAAAATGAGATCACCAGCAGATACAGGCTGGTATTGAAGTATATGTCCTTATTGTGGGCAGATTTGATGAAAATAGAAGCCGACAGGAGAAACATTATAAAATAGAAAGCTTCATTTACCCATGCATGCACGGTGACGTTCTCCCAGTGAGGCAGCTGTGATCCGGAGTACAAAAGTGTGATGAACACGAACCAGATATTGGCCATACGGAAGAAGAGATTCAGATTGATTTTTTCCATGGGCTAACCCTAAGTGCAGCTTTTAAAGACAGCCGCAAAATGTGTACAGAAGGGCGTATAAAGCCTTTTTTATACGATTCCAAGCCAATTATAATATATATTTCTGAAAAAGTCAATAAAAATAATGTTTTTTCGATAATTATTGCATTCTGCATGCAGAAGATGATTTTACTTTTTTTCTTCCCGCATGAATGGAAATTTGAGTTAACATCTATGAAAACCAAATGTTACTTCATTGAGAAACCCGTTGCATTTCAGTGATTTTCATTGTACATTGAAAAAAACGAACAGGCGAAAGATGTCCGGACTTTATCAGGGATTATGCAGAGCGGCTATAGTGGTTTTTCTCTCTTTCTCTTTCTGTGCCAAGCAGGGGTTTCCTCCAGGAGGACCCGAGGATGAAACCGCGCCTGCTGTTGTCCTGACAAATCCTGAAGCAGGCTTGACGGATGTCGATCCGGAGACCCGGATTGATGTGTGGTTCAGTGAAGGGGTGGTTCCCAGTTCCAATGAGGCGATTTTCATATCACCCTATCCCGGAGACGATGTCCGGTACCGGTTCCATGGAAAACACCTCGAGATACTCCTGCCCGGACCTCTGGAAAAAAACCGCACTTATGTCGTCACTCTCGGAACCGGGATCAAGGATTATCGCAACAATGCAATGAAAACATCCTATACGCTGGCCTTCTCAACAGGCCCGGTTATTGATCAGGGTGAGATCGCAGGAAAGGTATTCGGAGAGAAGGACTCAAGGGGTATCGGGATCTGGGTGTACAGGCTTTCCGGAGAGGAAATGTTCGATCCGCTGCACACAACGCCTGATTACATAGGTCAATGCAGCCAGGATGGTTCTTTCCGGTTGACCCATATCTCTCCCGGGCAATATCGTTTACTGACCCTGAGGGACAGGTATTCTGACAGGCTCTACCAGCCCGGTGAAGATGATTTTGGTGTGACCTGGCGGGACGTTCAGTTACAGGAAGATAACATCCTCGCAGAGGATCTCTTTTTCAGGATGAGCCTGGAGGATACCACAAAGCCGGCTATGGTGAAGGCAGTCTCTCTGGATAACCGGACTGTGATTTTGCGGTTCAGCGAAGCACTTTCGGATGAACTTCCGGATAAGGAGATATGCATTACCGCGGTTTCGGATTCCCTGGACACGCTCCGAATCGAAGAGGCACATCTGGATCCAGTAAGCGGGCAGTGGCTTGCCGCGCGCACAGCACCGATGGATTCGTCCATAGAATATAAAGTCCGTGTATCCGGTTATCATGATTTTCAGGGTAATCCTGTGGATTCCGCTTTCTCCCGGGCTTTTTTCCATGGCAGTGCGCTTCCAGATACAGTGCGTCCTCTTCTGGTCAAGAATATTCCGGCAGCCGGGGTAAAAGACGTGAACCTGGATGTCCGGATTCGTCTTTTTTTCAATGAACTTATGAACACGGACAGTTCCGGACATGTATCTGTCCTGTACGACAGTACAGGCGAGGCGGTATCCGGTCAGGGAAGCTGGATTTCTCTTTTTGAATGGATTTTTACGCCGGAAGCCCCCCTGATGAGCCGGTCGCGCATCCGCGTCAGCCATCCGGAAGGCAGGATGATGGACAGGTCCGGAAACATCCTTCTGGATACAGCCTTTGTGTTTACAACTATTCATGCAGATACCCTGTCGCAGATGTCCGGAGTGCTCAGCGATCCTCTCAATGAAAACGGCAGTATTATCATCACCGCATCACAGATCAATAATAAAGAAATCGTTTATCAGGACTCTGTATCCGGGCCTGGCAGATATCTCATCAGAAATATGCTGCCGGGTGCGTACCAGATATACGCTTTTCTGGACGGAGACGGCAATGGACGCTACACGCACGGGAAACCGTTTCCGTTCCGCTTTGCGGAGCGGTTCGCCGTAATGCCGGATACGGTGGAACTCCGTTCCAGATGGTTTCAGGAAGGGAACGATTTTTCTTTACCGGATACGAAATGAAAGGACGTGCTGCCCTATTTGCTGCGGCCGCGATGGTTTCTCTCGTGGCCTGCCAGAGACCCCTGATCAAGCCTTTCGGCCTTCCGGAAACCGGTTCTGTCAGGATCTGGGGAGGGAATGCGGAAAGACAGGGAATCAGCGGAGATGAACTCACTCCCCCGCTGGAACTTCTCTGGACAAGCAAGGGGAAATCCTCGCCTGGAAAAGCGATAGTTGCAGTGGATGGGTATATCATATCCGGTGACAGATCGGGTTTTTTGAATATTCTGGACCTCCGGACTGGAAAAACTCTCCGTTCCGTCAAGGTGGATAAAAGAATTGATGTAACCTGTGCGGTTTCAAAGAACGGACTGATCCTGGCCAAACGCTGGGGGAAAGATACAATTATCAAAGTAGACCTGAGAAGCGGCAAAGCCATCTGGAAAATGGATGCAGGGGCTGTTGAAGGGGAACCTCTGATAACAGGTGATACCCTGCTCGTGGGTAATGAAAGCGGAGAAGTTTTTGCTGTGGAAGCCTCTACTGGACGCCTGTTCTGGCAACGTTCTTTGGGAGCATCCCTGAGGGGAAGCATCGCCCGGTCCGGAGACTGTGTCATCCTTGCCACAGCTCAGGG
>CAYXFJ010000043.1:0-3543 GCA_964464265.1 uncultured bacterium | reverse complement strand
GTTTGGGAAACTTGATCCCGCCCAAAAAGCGTTTGTCATCCTTGCCACAGCGGAGGGTGCGGTCTGGTCTCTTTCATCCAGTGACGGCAGTGCAGAGTGGAAACAGCCTCTCGATAAAGAGCTCATGGCCGCGCCGGTCATTTACGGTTCCATGCTTTTCGTTGGAACGCGGCAGGGCGATTTTTTAGCCCTGTCTCGAGAGGACGGCAGAACCTTATGGTCCTTTGATGCAGAGGGAGGTGTTTACGAATCAGCCTCTGTTTCCGGTGATAGTGTCTATTTCGGCACTTCCCGGGGCTGGATCTACGCCCTGGATGCATTTTCCGGAAAAGTGCTGTGGAGCCTGGATACTGGGAATGTGGTGGGAACATCCCCTCTGATTTCCGGACAGTATCTCTACTTCGGATCTCTGGATAAAAATCTCTATGCGGTGGCAAGAAGGACCGGAGAGATTGTGTGGAAGCATGAACTCAGGGGCAGGGTAAGGACAACGCCCATTATACATGACAGCCGGCTGATCGTGGGTTCTGAGAACAGATATGTGTATGCATTTGCTGAAAAAAATCCTTAAAGTTCCGGTTATTTTATGGACCTTTATGATAGCAGCGTACGCGTCCGGACAGAATATATGCGATTCCACGCTGAGTGTGCTCATCCTGGACTGTGAAGTGCCCGGACTCAGTGTCTGGATCAATGGGACACGGGCTGGCAATACGCCTGTACCCCCCCTTCCGTTTCCACCCGGAAGAATCCATGCCCGGGTTTCTCATTTCGATCCTCTGGACTGGCTGAGCAGGGATTGGGAGAGGGACATCGATCTCCTGGCCGGGGATACCCTTACCGTCAGGGTCACTTTTAATAAAACCTTCTGGATCACTTCGGATCCCCCGGGAGCTGTGGTGGATGGCCCCCACGGAGTTCTCGGAATCACTCCTGTTCAGGTGGAGCTGAAGAATGGGCCTTTACAGATTGAAGTCAGTAAGGCAGGATATCGCGACATTCGGATCGAACTGAGCGATACGGGATCCCGCATGGTGAACCTTGTCATGGAAAAATGGCCGCCTTTCCAGGTTCAAAAGAAGCCGGCAATACATAAGGCCTGGATCATCGGAAGCGGAGTGATGGCGCTTGCAGCAGGTATAAGCGGTTATGTATTAAAGGAGAGAGCGGATGAATCCTATGACCGGTACCTGCGGTCAGGCAAACCCTCGGATATGGAAAGGTATTTCAACGATACTGTCCGGAGTGACAGATGGTCAGGTTTATTATACGGCGTCGGAGAGGGAGTCTTTCTTATATCGCTCACGTTCCTCATCTATGGATACTGGAAGCAGGAATGAAAGGATCCTGTTTAAAATTTTCAAGGATTGCCCTTGTTGCCCTTGTTGTGACGGTGGCAGGCTGTTCCCGGAGACAGCGGCTTAACCCCCTTGATCCGGCGAATCCCGAAACAGGCGGAAGGCCGGGCGGGCTGTCCGTCTTTTCTCTGGATCACGATGTGACGCTTGCCTGGGAAGTCTTCGATTTTGAGGGTATCGATGGATTTAACCTCTACCGGAAAATAGAGGGTGAGGACGATTTCAGGAAAATCGCATTTCTTCCGCCGGATGAAAACGGATATACGGATAAAGAATGCAATTTTGATATAACGCTGTCCTACAGGATCTCCGTTGTATCCGGGGATTATGAAAGCCCTTTTTCGGACAGTGTATGGATCACACCTGGCCCTCATACATACTGGATCCTGGATTATTATGGTTCTTCCGTGAGCCGCTGGACGTACGATGCTCTTCACCTGATTTCCTATAAAGGAATGGACCTGTGGCCAGAGGCAATGGCGCTGGATACACGCACACAGACAGTCTGGGTACTGTTCTATCAGGATTATCTCCTGCGGCTTTCTTATGATGGTGAGTATTTGAACTGGATCAGTGGTTTGAGACGGCCGGACCGCATCGGATTCAACACTTCAAACGGAACCGTATGGGTGTCCAATGAAGAAGGGACGCAGCTCAAATGGTACAGTACGAGCGGCCTGGAAATGGGATCTTTATCCGGTTTCGGGAAAATTTCGGATATTGCATGTCCCGGTAATATCAGTGGCTGCTGGATCGCTGACAGCAGGAAAAAAACTCTTTCCTGGTACCGCAGCAGCGGTCAGTTGGGACAGCAATTCGAAACCGCTTACTGTTCACCCCGGCATATGGCCCATTTTATAGCGGAATCGTGGATGTGGATCGCAGACAGCCTGAATTTGTACCGTATCAGTACAAACGGGGAGGTTCTGTCGTCGTACGAAACAGACCGTCCGGTAGTGGATATGGATGTGGATATAAGAGGAAACTGCTGGGTCCTTGTCAACCATGCGGATACGGGAGAGGGAAGTGTTTACAAGATAAGTCCGTCCGGTGAAGAACTGGTAAGAAAAGACGCGTTCCGGTACGCGCTTTCTGTTGCAGCAGTAGAGCATAACCACGGATGTCTTGTAGCGGATACGGGAAACGGAAGAATTGTCCGGTTATCCGAAGAGGGCGATATCCTTACTATACTGGATGGTTTTCCGAGTCCGCAGCAGATTCTTGTGGATTAAAGGACGGGTAAGAAGCCTTTCATGAAAGGATGACGCGGATGGCTTTTTTTCGCCTGAACAAACTGGGACTGACAGGTCTTTCAATCGCAGGACTTGCTCTCTTCCTCTATTTTTTCCCCCGGGTATATCCGGAAGCAGGTCTGGATATGCCGGTGGACCGGACCCATATAGAAACTATCGGACGCAATATCGCCGAGAATATGGGAGCAGAGATCAGTGGCTTTTTCCTTAATCAGAAAATAGAGAAAGATTTGCCCCTGCTCCGGTACCTGACCCGTGCCTACGGGCCGGAGCAAACCAACCGTTTGATTGCAGATTCATCAGCCGGGTATCAATGGGTCCTGGTCTGGAGTTCTGAGCGTCCGGCAAACGTACAGTACGGGGGGAGTTCCGGGGAAATGGAATCCGCAGAGCGGGGTGAACAGCTCCGTGATCAGGTCAAACTCACACTGGACATGAAGGGTATGCCAGTCTCCTACGTGTACAGGGCAAGAAGAGAGCCTTCACCGGATACTTCTCTTACACTGTCTTCCATGGGTTTTCAGGATTCCCTGCTTGCTGCCGATCTGGCCAGGGAACTCACTTTGCTGTACGGGGGTAACTGGAAATTACACCAGGAGGAAGAGACTGCCCGCAGGCCCGGCTTTATGAGGATGCGCCGCTGGGACCGGGAACAGAAATGGCTGGATACCCAGGTCTCCCTGGAAGTACAATTTCGGCGCGGTGAGCTGGCAGGATTCAGAAGAAATATCGAAATACCTGAGCCATACAGAAATCTCAAACCGTTCAATTTCGATTATTCCCCGATGGTCGTGATCATCTTCTTCATTGTTACCGTGGTTTTCTTTATCTCGAGGCTCCGGAACGATCTGCTCGATCTGAAGAGCGGCCTGGTCATCGCTCTGGTCGCTGCAGCGGGTCATTGCCTGACACAGTGGCTGGAATTGTCACAG
>CAYXFJ010000042.1:4504-16049 GCA_964464265.1 uncultured bacterium | reverse complement strand
AAGCCAGGGACAGGTTCGGGTTTCTGGCTGCAGGCGGTATTACCGCCATGATTCTGATCAATGTGCTGGTGAATGCGGGAGTGGTGGTCAACCTGTTACCCGTTACCGGACTCCCATTCCCATTTGTAAGTTATGGAGGATCTTCCATATTCACGAATTGCATTGCCATGGGGATTTTACTCAACATATCCAGGGAGCCGCGCACCTCCTACAGGGAGTTCACGGCTGAAAGGGCCATGTACGGTGCACGGTATATTGACGATGAATATACAAGAGTGTCTGACAGATCATGGAGATGAACACACTGAAAACGGGTGAATCCAGATCGTTGCGAATCCTGGCAGCTGGAGGTGGTTCAGGGGGACATCTGTTCCCCGCTCTCGCCATTGTCCAGGAACTGCAGGCGAGAAGAAATTGCGAGGTGTGTTTCGTGGGAACCACTCACGGGCTGGAATCGCGTGTCATACCGCTGAAGGGTTATGCATTCAGAACCCTGTGGATCAGCGGACTTCACAGGGGACATATGGTGAAAAATCTGCTCTTTCCTTTAAAAGTCCTTGTTTCCCTGTTTCAGGCAATATCTGTAATCAGAGGATTCAATCCTGATCTTGTCCTGGGTACGGGCAGCTACACAAGCTGGCCTTTATTAACAGCTGCACTGCTCTTGAAAAAAAAGTCGGTCATTCAGGAGCAGAACTGGAAACCGGGTCTTGTAAACCGGATTCTGGCGCCTCATGTCCGGTCAGTTCATCTCAGCTTTGAGGAGTCCAGACAATTTTTCAGGAAACAATCCAATCTTCATGTCAGCGGAAATCCCGTTCGCAGGGATATTCTGTCAGCGGATAAGAACAGGGCATATACACATTTTCAGCTGAGTGACCGAAGGACTACACTATTCATATTCGGGGGCAGCCAGGGTTCCAAGGTGATAAATGAGATTTTTCAGAAAATCGTAAACGGCCTCATGAAAAGGGAAAATCTGCAGGTGCTCTGGGCAACAGGTCCGAGATGGTTTGAGGATATCGAAAAATCGATGAAAAGAACAGATCGTGCGCGCATATTGCCCTTCATATCAGAGATGGGACTGGCTTACAGGATCAGTGATTTGATACTCTGCCGTTCCGGGGCGACCACAGTCGCTGAGGTCACAGCGCTGGGAATACCCGTGGTATTCATCCCGTTTGGCGGGGCCAGTGAGAACCATCAGGAAAAAAATGCTCTTCTTCTGGAGAGGGCAGGTGCTGCCAGGGTTATCGTGGAAAAAGATCTGACTGAAGACAGACTCCAGGAAACGTTGAACTATCTCCTGGACCATCCTGAAGAACGTATGGGCATGGCTGACGAGGCGAAGAAACTGGGCAGAAAGGGTGCAGCGGTGACCATTGCCGATCAGATAGAGCACATGATCAGCGAACAGTAAAAATCCAGAAAGAGACAGACTCTTGATAAAGGCGGGATTATGAAAAAGACAATACACAGGCTGACCGTTTTGAACAAAAGAATTGAGAATCTCCTGAGAATGAAGTTCGCAGACAGGGCGGTAATGAACAGGATGAGACCTGTTTCGGATGGGAGAAGCATACTGATTGCAGCAGGATCCCATGCCGCTGCAGAAGAGCTGAAGATGCTATTATGCAGAAGCGGAGTGGATATTTGTGCTGTCACAGAGAACGTGGACCAGGCCGTGAATGCACTGGGCATTTGCAGGCCGGGTCTGATCCTTTTTGATACAGGACTCATGATATCCTCAGATCAATATATGACAGTACTGGATAAAGCTGGAGCACTGGAAATTCCGGTCTTTTATCTCATCAACGGGGATGATGAGATAGAACTGATCAGTTATCTCAACCCTGACGGCTGGATTCTCAAAAAATCCTGTCAGGAAGATGAGCTCTATGATATGATATGTGAACTTTTCAGATTGAAAGGCAAAGCAGCAAAGGTAAGTATCTATCTGCCTGTGGAAAGCGGTTATCCGTTTCCTTCACCGGTCATTTCCATGGCAGAATGAAAAACTGATCTTACGATTTTCCGGGAGGATCAAGCCATCAAACGACAAATACTGGGAAGAACACGGCGCATCCATTTTGTGGGCATAGGCGGCATCGGTATGAGTGGTATTGCCGAAGTACTTATGAATATGGGATTTACGGTGACGGGATCAGACAGGCAGTTCTCCACAGTCACCGACCACCTGCAAAATATTGGCGCAGTGATCTATAAAGGGCACAGCGGAGAACAGGTACTGGGTGCAGATGTGGTCGTCTATTCGTCTGCTGTTCAGAGCGACAATATTGAACTCAAGGCCGCCCATGAACTGAAAATACCCGCAATACGCAGAGCTGAAATGCTTGGTGAGCTTATGCGCATGAAGCATGGGATTGCGGTTGCCGGTACGCATGGCAAAACAACCACGACCTCGATGGTTGGCCTTGTTCTGCAGGAAGGGGGTTTCGATCCCACTCTGATTGTCGGGGGAAGATTGAATGCACTGAAGAGCAATGCCAAACTGGGAGAAGGGGATTATCTGGTTGCGGAAGCGGATGAGTTTGACCGGTCCTTTCTTCAGCTTGCACCTGTTCTTGCGGTGATCACCAATATAGAGACGGAACATCTGGACTGTTACCGGGATCTAGCAGAGATCAAGGAAACATTCATCACGTTTGCCAACAAGGTTCCTTTTTACGGTGCCATTGTCATATGCCTGGATGAACAATCCCTGCAGGAGATCATGCCCCGACTTCAGAGAAGGATACTGACATATGGGATTACCCCGCAGGCGGAGCTCAGGGGTATTGAACCTGTTTATCATGGGTTCAGGACGGAGTACACTGTCATATGGAGGGACAGGGTTCTGGGAAAGATAAGGCTGCAGCTGCCGGGCTTGCACAATATCAAGAACAGTCTTGCTGCCATAACCCTGGGTCTGGAACTCGAGATTCCCTTTCCTACCATTCAGACTGCCCTTGAATCGTTCACCGGTGTTCATCGCAGGTTTGAAATCAAGGGAGAAGTGAACGGGATCATCATTGTGGATGATTATGCGCATCATCCCACAGAGATCAAAGCCACATTGAGGGCGGCACGGAAGGGATGGGAAAAGCGTGTCATTGCCGTATTTCAGCCGCATCTCTATTCCCGTACGCGTGATTTTTATCAGGATTTCGGACAGTCGTTCTTTGATGCTGACATACTGGTCATCACGGATATTTACCCCGCCCGTGAAGAACCCATCCCCGGTGTTACAGGGGAGCTCATTGCCGGTGCAGCCCGTTCTTTCGGACACAGGCAGGTAGTTTATATCCCGGAAAAAGAGGAGGTCAGCGACTATCTTCAGAGCATCGCACGCAAAGGGGATATGGTAATCACCATGGGAGCAGGCGATATCTGGAGAACCGGGGAAACTCTCTTAAAAAAATTGAAATAGGATCATGAGCCAGGATCCCAGACATTTTCAGAAATTGAAACAGGTTTTCCGCGGCAGAATTCTGCTCGGTGAAAGGATGTCTGAACATACGTGGTTCAGGATTGGGGGAACTGCGGATTATTACCTGTATCCGAAAGACCTGGAAGATCTTTCCTCTGTTGTTGATTTCTGTCAGCGGGAAAATATGTCCAGATTTGTCATCGGGAACGGCAGCAATCTTCTGGTGGCTGATGAGGGATACAGAGGAGTGATCATCGATCTTTCCGAAACCTTTACCCATCTCAACTGCAAGGGCTATGTGGTCACAGCCGGCGCGGGCCTGCTCTTGAGCGATATGCTGAGATACTGTACGGATAGAGGGCTTTCAGGCTTTGAATCCCTGGCAGGCATCCCTGGAGCAATAGGCGGATGCATTCATATGAATGCCGGGGCTTTTGGAGTAGAGATGGCGGATCATTTGATGAATATCAGGCTACTCGATGCCTCCGGCATTCTCGAAAAAAGAGAGAAAACGGAAATCACCTTTGGATACCGGTTTACAAACCTGCCTGAAGACGGGATCATCGTTGAGGCGCAATTCCTTTTTTCAGAGGGAAATCCAAAACGTATGGAGTCCGTACAAAAAAATTGTTTGCTCAAACGCAAGGAAAATCAGCCGCTATCCCTGCCTTCGGCGGGATCGGTTTTCAAGAGGCCTCCCGGAGATTACGCAGGAAGATTGATTGAAGAATCCGGCTGCAAAGGCCTGCGCATCGGGGATGCGATGGTGTCTAAAAAACATGCCAATTTCATTGTCAATTGCGGTCTGGCCAGGGCCCATGATGTTATAAGGCTCATCGAAGAGGTCAGGCAGAAGGTATTCCAGAGATTCGGAGTTAAGCTGGAACTGGAAATCCAATGCGTCGGATTTGAGAAATGAATCACGAAAAAAACATTCATTCAAGACAAAATAGAACGATAAAGCGATTGGAAGGGAGTGGCTCGAGAATTTTCTCAAGAAAGGACTTTATTTTGTAACAGAGGATTTTCACCATTAAAACAAGGGAGAAGAGAAAATGAAGCTCAATTCTCAGAAGGCTTTCACTCTGATCGAAACGATCGTGATCATTGTGATCATCGGCATCCTGGCTACGGTGGCTTTTCCAAGATATCTGGATTCCAGCGATCCGACCAAAACAGATGCCTGCAGGCAGAATCAGGCTGCCATAGAATCCGCAGCTGCGATGTACTATGCACAGGCAGCCATTCAGGGCAGTCCTGCCTATCCCGGCACATTGACCGATCTGGTGCCTGACTATTTCTCTGCAGCACCGACCTGTCCGTCCTCCGGTGCGTATTCCATCGACGAGTCAGGTGTCGTGACGTGCTCTGTAGCGTCTCATGACCGTTAATACGGGTCATGTATGCTGGACCAGAGGAAAATGGGAGAGATGAATCAGAGAAAAAAGAAAAAACATTCAGTGAGGGGCATATACTGGCTGCCCGTCACAGCAGGACTGTTATTCCTCACTTTCGTTTTTGTAAAAGAATACGGAGAATGGCTGCGTGGTGCGGGTACCTTCCGTATCCGTAATATAGAAGTTACGGGAAACGATCTGCTGTCCGCACAGGAAATTATGAAGCTTGCGGAAGTCGGGAAAGAAAAGAAGATCTGGGATGTGGATCTCGGTCTGAGCCGTTCCAGAATACTGGGGAATCAATTTATTGAGGATGTGCGGATCGAGAGAGATTTTCCGGCAGGATTGACTATCCGTATACAGGAGAAAGCCCCGGTGGCCGTGCTGAACGCGGACGGCCGTCTGTTCAGCATCGACAGAAACGGGCTGATCCTGCCTTCAAAACCCGGAAGGCTTTACGATCTGCCCGTACTCTCCGGAATAGCAGGCAGACAGATAAAAGTAGGAAGCATCCTGCGTAACGACCAGCTGGATCTGTCACTTGATTTTCTTGAAAAAACCATGGAAGAAGCCCCCGTCCTGTATACTAACATCTCTGAAATCGTTCTCGGCAGATCAGAGGGGCTGGTTCTGTACACAAGCGAACGGGGTGTGCTGGTGAGAGTCGGGAAAGATCAGTTCAAATACAAGATCCGATGCCTTGAGGCTGCACTTCAGGACCTGGCCGAAAAGAAAGAATTTTCACAGGTTCGATATATCGATTTGCGTTTTAGTGGACTGGTTGTTGTAGGAAAAAGGACATAGAACCATGCATATACCCAGAGAGCCCAGAAGGGGAGCGGAGCGGAGGATCATCAATGGCCTCGATATCGGGACCAGTAAAATTGCTGTGGTGATCGGTGAGATCACAGAGTCAGGCGGATTATCCATTCTGGGAGTTGGTATCTGCCCTTCAGAGGGTCTCAGGCAGGGTGTGGTGATCAACCTCGACCTGGCGGTTAAATCCATTGAGCGTGCTGTTCATGAGGCTCAGCTCACGGCTGGAGTGGAAGTGGATGAAGTGATTGTGGGGATTGCAGGAGATCATATCCGGAGTGTGAACAGCCGCGGAGTTGTAGCTGTATCCAGAGCGGATCATGAAATTACGAAAAATGATGTGGACAGGGTCATTGATGCTGCCAAAGCGATCGCTCTGCCCATAGACCGCGAAGTGCTCCATGTGTTACCGCAGGAATTCATTGTTGACAATCAGACCGGCATAAAAAATCCGGTGGGAATTTCGGGAGTGAGGCTTGAAGCAGAAGTGCATATAGTTACAGGAGCGGTCACCTCTGCTCAGAACATCGTCAGGAGTGTGAAGAAGGCCGGCCTCAGGGTCACAGGACTGGTACTTGAACCTCTGGCATCCAGTCATGCAGTGCTGGAGAAGAGTGAGAAAGATCTGGGTGTGGCACTGATCGATCTCGGAGGCGGAACCACGGACATAGCGATTTATTATGACGGTTCCATACGCCATACAGCTGTGATCGGTCTTGGAGGACAGAACGTAACCAACGACATAGCACTGGGTTTGAGAACACCGATCGAACAGGCTGAAGAGATCAAGAAAAAATATGGCACCTGCCATATGAGCCTGGTCTTAAAAGATGATCAGTTTGAGGTGCCGGGTATAGGAGGGAGAGCGTCCAGAGAGGTGTCCAGAACCCTGTTGAATTCGATTATACAGCCCCGGGTCGAGGAGTTATTCAGTCTTGCAGCGAAAGAGATCAAGAGGTCTGAATACGGAGATCTCCTTGGAGCCGGATTGGTTCTTACAGGAGGAGGATCGCTTCTTGCCGGATCCATGATACTGGCGGAAGAAGTATTCGGTCTTCCTGCAAAAATGGGTATACCCCAGGGTTTCTCCGGTCTTGTGGAGTCTGCATCGAGTCCTATTTTTGCAACAGGCGTGGGCCTGGTACTCCACGGACTGCAGAAAGAGTCCAGGGATTCACAGGTGTACGGGGAAGATGAATCAAATTTATTCACCAGGATACTGGGATGGATGCGGAAACTGGTTGAGGATTTTTTTTTATTTTTTGCGTAGAGAGAGGATAAGTATAAATCCTAATAAAGAGGAGGCCGTATGAAAGAGGAAAAGACCCGAAAGGAACGCGGAAGGGGACAGAGTCTCGCTTTTGACTTTGCAGACTCCAGGCCTCAGGTGGCAAAGATCCGCGTGGTCGGAGTGGGCGGAGCCGGCGGAAATGCGATTAACCGCATGATCGAAGACCAGCTCGAGGGAGTGGATTTTATAGCCATGAATACCGACCTGCAGGCCCTGGATCAGAACCGTGCTTCTCACAGGCTTCAGATCGGGAAAAATCTGACAAAAGGTCTGGGAGCGGGAGGAAACCCTGAGATTGGACGTAAAGCCATCGAAGAGAACAAAGATGTGGTGATCGAGGCGCTTGCAGATACAGATATGCTTTTTATTGCTGCAGGCATGGGAGGAGGAACCGGCACAGGAGCTGCACCTGTCGTGGCGGAGATTGCCAAAGACCTGGGAACGCTGACTGTCGCCATAGTCACAAAGCCTTTTATTTTTGAGGGGATGAAGCGGCTGGAAAAAGCGGAAAAAGGCCTTCGCGACCTGAAGGAGCACGTGGATACGCTGATCGTGGTCCCGAACCAGAAGCTGATCACTCTGGTTCCCAAGGAGACGCCTCTCGAGGAGGCGTTCCGGTTCGCAGATGGTATACTGTTCCAGGCAACCAAAGGTATATCTGATGTAATCAATGTTCCCGGACTTATCAATCTGGACTTTGCCGATGTGAATGCTGTGATGAGCAACATGGGCGATGCGATTATGGGAGCAGGGGTATCGAATGGCGAAAACCGCGGCAAGGAAGCAGCGGAACAGGCTATTTCAAATTCACTGATAGACGATGTTTCGATCAGGGGCGCAATAGGGGTGCTCGTGAATATTACCGGTGGAAAATCACTCAGCCTGAACGATGTGAACGAAGCCACTACGGTCGTGTACAACGCCGCAGGTGCGGAAGCAAACATCATTTTTGGCGCTGTAATAGATCCAAGAATGGATGGAGATGTCAGGGTCACAGTCATCGCTACGGGCTTCAACCGTGATGGTCTGAGAAGCGGTTTTTACAGGGAAGATAGCAAAAAGACGAACCAGGCGAGTCAAAAGGAACGCTCAGAGAGTCCTCTGTTTCAGAGGATAGAGAGCGAACCCCTTGAAAAAACCCTGGGGGAAATATTCGGGAATGACGGCGGACTCTCTTTCGTTTCGAAGGATGATTTGAATATCCCGACTTTTATCCGCAAGAAGATGGATTGAGATGTGAAGAAACGGAGAAGGAGCACCCTGTACCGGAATAAAGGAATTTCCTTTCAAAACTGGGCAAAAGGGATACTGGAAGAGGAGAAAGGAAATGTCATTATGAAGAAGGGTGCTCCGGTCCGGATCGCGCTGGTCTATCCGAATGTCTACGAAGTTGGAATGGCCAGCCTGGGATTCCAGACCGTGTACCGTCTCTTCAATGAACATCCGGAGGTCCGGTGTGAAAGAGCCTTTTTCAGGGAAGAAGGGGCCCCTCTGACGCTCGAGACAGGCTCGCGTCTGAATGATTTCGACATGGTCGGATTTTCACTGTCTTTTGAGCTCGACATTCCAAATGTGCTGGCAATTCTTCATGCATCAGGACTTAAATCCCAAAGAGAGAACAGACATCCAAAAGATCCCATTGTCTTTCTGGGAGGTGTGGTCGCTGGACTGAATCCTTCCCCTCTCCTGCTTTTTGTGGACGGCCTCCTGGCAGGAGAGGGGGAAGGATTGATCGAATGGATCAGCGACACTCTTTTTGCAGGCAAGGAAAAAGGCTGGGATAAAGACCGTATCCTGCTCGAACTGAGCAGCCGGGAAGGAATTTTTATTCCCCGGTATAGCAGGACAGTGAAACGGAATATAACGCGATCTCTTGAGCAGTTACCTGTTTATACCCCCATTGTATCCCCCAGAAGCCATTTTGGCGATCTCTTTGTTGTCGAGACAGGAAGGGGGTGTATCAGGAAGTGTCTTTTTTGTGCTGCGCAAAAAATATACATGCCTTACCGTTTCCGCTCTGCTGAAGCCATCATCGAGACCGTTTCCAGGTTCAATCCGGGTGCAAAAAGAATCGGGCTGGAAGGAGCGGGATTATCCGATTATCCGGAGCTGGAAAAACTCTCATCAGATCTGCACAGAATGGGTTACGGTATCTCTTTCTCATCCCTGAGAGCGGACAGGGTGAATGATGAGCTTATCCATATTCTGGATGAAAGCGGAACGCGCTCCTTTACCATGGCGCCTGAAGCGGGTTCGGATGAACTGCGGAGAGCCATTGGAAAACAGATAGATGAAACGGTTCTGTTCCATGCAGCGAGGCAATTGTCTCTGAGCAGGATATCCGCACTCAAGCTGTATTTCCTGATCGGACTTCCCGGGGAAACAGACGGAGATATAGATGCACTCATCGGGCTTGTCAGGGAGATGAATGCACTGTTCCTTACAGGCAGGAGAAAGAGAGGGATTAGAGTCAGTGTCAACGCTTTCATTCCCAAACCGTTCACCGAATACCAGTGGGCACCCATGGCAGAGGAGGAAGAGCTGCAAATTAAAAAACAGCGAATCCGGCAGGCGTTGAAGAAGCAGAGGGCAATTACCCTGGACTTTCAGAGCACGAAGGAGGAGATACTTCAGGGTTTGCTGTCCGTGGGATGTGCGGGAATGGGGCCCGCAATTCTTGATGCTGTTGAAAAAAACAGTTCTGTGATTAAAGCACTGAAAAAATTCGGCATAGACCGGTCATTTCTGCACAGGGAAAGACCGAAACAATTGTCTATGCCCTGGGATTTTATTGATTCCGGGTTGCCGAAGGAATTTCTCTGGACCAAGTACAGGGAAAGCCTGGAGAACAAGGTTCCTTTATGAGTTCTTCATAAGAGACCGGATACCCTCAAGAACCAATTCCATATGCTTGCAGGAACAATAAATTGGCGTTGAAACGCGAACGCCTGCCAGGGGGGGAATGCCATGAAGGTCGTGCGGTTCATGGCTGTGCTTCAATCCTCCTGTCCGGCCTTTTCAGCAGGTTGGCCACCAGATTCTGCAGTGCCACCTGATAGGTAAGAGGCTGACCCTGCAGGTCTTCTCTCTTTATCTCAGTGGTCAGTTGCCTGACAGTTTCATTATCAATGGTGTTTTGCAGGTTAATGATGGACTGAAAAAAAGAAGCGGTTTTTGCCGCAAGGATTCCCTCTGCTCCGGAGCAGATGACCTTTCCTTCCCTGTTGAGAAGAACGCCTGTGAAATGAAGCACTTCCACAGGATCATCAAGAGATGTCAGCCATTTCAGCGGAATACGGTGACCCGTCCCAAGGTACAGTTCTTTTTTCCCGAGCCAGTCTCTCTGGCGGACAAAGTACTCTGAAAATCCAATGGTAATAAAAAGGGCGTACTGGCAGCCCTCTTTGTCCATATTCGGGGTAAACTGCTCCTTGAATGCTTTTGTTGGATGGAGGGCATAGAGAACAGTACGGGGAGTGTCGCCATCCTCATCAGGCTGGATGTGGACCGGAGAACCTATCATGTCCGGATTTCCGATAAACAGATACGGATAATCTCTCATCGGCATGGACAAAGGTTCCAGCCTGACTGTCCAGTTCTGGTCATTAAAAAAGGCGTTGATGTCGTCAAGAAGAGGCTGCCAGAGTTGCCTTGTATCCGAATCCTCGATGCGTGTATCCAGCATAATGGGAAAATGCCCGGCTTTTCCTCCGGCTATGTCCAAATCGAACCGGGATGGATGATAGTAAGGGATATCGTTCAGGGTGACCTCCGTAACGGTCTGGAATCCGGCGCAGCTGAAAATCTGAAACGCGGCAGGGATGACCAGAAAAATAAGAATCAGGATTCTGTAACCTCTCATGACGGACCTCCGTTTTATCGATCATACATTTTGTGACACATATGGGATCAAACCCATTTTCCTGCAGTAAACCAGTAAAAGAAAAGATGCCGGATGAAAATTCTCCGTCTATTCAGGGATTTCTTACTTTGCATAATAACCGTTTATATTTTCAATGTCAAGAAAAATCACCTGCACCATTTTTCCCTTGCTTTGTTCTGACAAATCGTTTATAATTAAACAATGCTGCTGCACAGTTCGCCAGACGCGAGCAATGAATGCAGCTGCATTATCGCAATTTATTCCGGTTTATATCATTCAAATACAGGATCGTTACGATCCAAAGCAATCTGCCATTATAACCTTTGTTCTAACGTCAAGGAGGGAAACCTATGAACAGAATGGCTGCAGTCGTTGCGTTGATGGCTGTTTTCAGTCTGGCGGTGTGTTTCATTATTATCGGTACGATATCTGGCGAGTCGCTGCAAATCAACGAGGGTCAGTTCGGGTCGCTGGTGATGATTCTTTTTCTGACCTGCTGTATCGTTCAGCTGATCATCGGACCCCTGGTGGACAAACTGGGATACAAGCCGGTGGCCATTGTCGGTTTTATCGTTACCGCGATCGGTATGTTCATGCTCGCCTATGTGACCAGTTACAGCATCGGGGTCCTGGCCTGTATCCTCCTGGGTACAGGGGCCATGTGCCTGAACACGGTCGGAAATACCCTGATCCCAGTGCTCCTGTTCAAGGGTAAGGATCCGGCAAGG
>CAYXFJ010000042.1:0-4470 GCA_964464265.1 uncultured bacterium | reverse complement strand
GTTATGTATTGATGCCCCTTCTCTTCATCCTGTTCATGAAGACCCTGAAATTTTCCTATACCACATCGCTCTCCATCCTGGGTGTTCTCATGCTTGTCTTCCTGGTTGTCGCTCTGATTGCAAAGTATCCCAAGGTGCCTTCGGGATTCAAATTCTCAATGGTGTTCAAACTGCTTGGCAAGGGAGCGGTCCTGATCGCTGCGCTGGCCCTGTTCTGCTACATCAGCCTCGAGACTTCCATGGGAACATGGATCCGGAAACTCATGGAGGAACTTTATGGCGGAACCAGCAATCCCAATGCTTCTGCAAATGCGGGAGTGGTCCTGAGCTTTTTCGGCGTCGCCATGATGGCCGGCAGGTTCATCACCTCGACAATCAAAAACCTCACTGCATTCGGAACCAAAGTGATCACAGTGACCTCTTTACTGGCCCTTGCAGCCATCGTGCTGATGATCGTTGCAGGGAGTCCTTTGCTCGGGATCGTGGCCGTGATCCTGGTCGGAATCAGTTTCGCTCCCATTTTTCCGACCATTGTAGGCGTGACATTCGCCAAATTCGATCCCAGCCTCTATGGGAGCATTTTCGGAATCATCTTCGCGATCGGCCTTCTTGGCGGCACATTCGTACCCAAAATAATCGGGGATATGGCGAAAAATTCAACGGTCCAGCAGAGCCTTCCGATCGCAGCTGTCATGGCGGGATTGCTTTTCATTATCTCGCTTTTCATGGGAAAAATAGGTGCGCCGAAGAAAAAGGAGAATACCGAAAAATAACCGGGGGTTGATCATGGTAAAAAAACGACTGGGAGTCGGCATGATCGGTGCCGGTTTCGTGGCCAATTTTCATGTACGGTCCTGGATAGGCGTACGGCATGCGGACATTCTGGGAGTCATCAGCAAGGACGACAGCGAATCGCGAAAAACAGCGGCACTCGCAAAAAAACTCGGTGTAGGTGAGCCTAAAGTATTTCAGAGCATCACTGAGATGATCGCGGATCCTGAGATAGATGCCCTGTGGATATGTGCGCCAAACTACACCCGTATCGATGTCATGGAAGAGATCGAACATGCTGTTTCTTCAGGCAAAGGTGAGCTTATCGGCGTAGCCTGCGAAAAACCGCTTGCCCGTAATGTAAAAGAAGCCGCAAAGATGCGCGATCTCGCTAAGAAGGCGAAGCTGCTGGACGGGTACCTCGAAAACCAGGTTTTCTCTCCTACTGTTGTCAGGGGAAAAGAGATCATCTGGTCCAGGGGGGCTGGCGTTACCGGAAGACCCTATCTTGCCAGGGCGGCTGAAGAGCACGGGGGGCCTCACATGCCCTGGTTCTGGGAAGGAGAATTGCAGGGCGGAGGCGTACTGAACGATATGATGTGTCATTCCGTGGAAACCGCCCGTTTTCTGCTTACACCTCCCGGAGCAAAACGTTCGGTGCTGACACCCGTTAAGCTCAGCGCGTACACCAACTGTCTGAAATGGCAGAGGCCCGATTATGCAAAACAGCTTTCGGAGCAGAGCAAGGGAAAGAACGACTATCTCTTAAGACCTGCGGAGGACTTTGCGCGTTCATTGATCGAATACAGGGATGAAAAGGGTGAAAAGCTCGTCGTGGAAACGACCACATCCTGGTGCTATGTCGGTCCGGGTCTTCGTCTTTCCATGGAGCTGCTCGGCCCGGAATATTCCATGTCCATCAATACGCTGGACGCGGCGCTCAAGGTCTTTTTCAGCAGGCATGTGGCCGGCCGGTCCGGAGAGGATCTGATCGAGAAGCAGAACGCTGAGACGGGATTGATGCCTGTCGTGAGCTGCGAGGAGATCGAGAACGGGTATACGGATGAGAACAGGTACATGGTCCAGTGTTTTCTCTCCGGTAAAAGACCCGAGGAAAATTTCGATGACGGTCTTAACGTTACCGAGCTGCTTATGACCGCTTACATGAGTGCAGAAATGGATAAAACCATTTCTTTCCCGCCGCCAGGGCTGAAGGATTTCGTGCCTGCAGTGGCAAGGGGGAAATGGAATCCGAAGCGCTCCTGATACTCCGGACGCTTTGTGAAAAATATAAGGGTCGGGAACATTTCAATATGCCGGCTCCGGTACGGGGGCCGGCATATTCATTCTGTTCATTGCAAGGAAAGGATTAATCATGCGCAAGTGGACTTTCATCGTAGCCGGTCTATTGCTGGTATGTTCATCGCAGACGGATTTCCCGAATATCGAAGGCTGGAAGGGAGCCGGAAAGGTGGCTGTATATCAGCCTGAAAACCTGTGGGAGCTGATCAACGGCGCAGCAGAGCTTTTTTTATCATACGGATTCGAGAAGCTCGATGTTCGCGACATGTCCAGAGAGGACATGACAGTGACCGTTGGGATTTATGACATGGAAAATCCGCTACAGGCTTTCGGCATATTCAATGCTGAAAAACCGAGAAATTCAGAGAGCCTGGCAATAGGAAGTGAATGCATCGTTTCACCTCCCTATCAGGTACTGATTTTCAAGGACAGGTACTACATCAAGATAGATGCCCTCGAAGGAGAGATCACGCAGTCCGCAGGGGAGGCTCTCGCCAGGGCGATAGTGAAGGCACTTCCAGGAACTGAATGCTATCCCGAAGAGCTCAAAGGGCTTCCTGTCAAAGGGAGAATTGCGGGTTCAGAAGGTTATGTAAGAGAAAATTATCTGGGAATGATTCAACTTAAAAGATGCCTGTTCGCGGATTATGAAAGCATGAAAGGTCCGGTGAGGGTTTTTCTCATGCTGCCCGCTGAAGGTGAAACAACGGAAATGCTCTGGAAGCGTCTCGCATCAGACTGGAGAGTGATGCCAGAAGAACATATTCTTTACAGGGAAATTCCCTATCAGGGCCTGACAGGACTGATCAGAACTGCTTCAGGAATAATAGGCACTTCAGGTGCAGAGAATACTGCGGAACTGGTGTTGAGATTTGAAAGTTTTCAGGCATCAGCAAAATAAAAAGTCCGTGATGCTTTACACATCACGGACTTTACAAGGGGTAGAGAGGAAAGGAGGTTTATTCTCACTTCTATGTATTAGCAACTCATGTGCCAGAAAAATAATTATTTCATAAATATTTAATATTAAATAAGATACGAACAAGGTACAGATTTTGATTTAAAAATGTAAAAGATTACAGTATGAGAGAAATGACGGATACAATTTCATTTTGAAATACTGGCGGAAACAAGAACGTACTTCAGATCTTTTAACATGCCTCGATAGGTGAAATTCTAAACCCGCTTATTGACAAAGTCTTAATATTTTCATAACTTTAAAAATACTTTTTTTCTGATATTTCACAAAGAAGCGCTGTTCAGCTGACAGGCGAAGCAGGGCAGTCACTTTCAATATTCTGTTCGATGAAAGCCGGTTCCGGAGAAGAAAATGAAGAGCAAGTCACTGGATAAGATCTACGATCCCATAAATGTGGAGAATAAGTGGTATGCCTACTGGATGGAACACAAGATGTTCCATGTCGAACCTGATGATTCCAAACCCAGGTATACGATCGTGATTCCCCCACCGAATGTCACCGGCATGCTGACCATGGGCCATATTTTGAACAATACCCTTCAGGATTTGCTGACCAGATGGAAGCGAATGCAGGGGTATGATGCATTGTGGCTGCCGGGTACGGATCATGCAGGCATAGCCACGCAGAATAAAGTGGAAGCAGCACTGAAAAAAGAAAATCTGACCCGTCAGGATCTGGGGAGAGAGAAGCTGATAGAGCGCGTCTGGGAATGGAAAAAGGAATACGGGGGCATTATTCTGAAACAGCTGCGCAAACTTGGAGCCTCATGCGACTGGGAGCGTGAACGGTTCACCATGGATGAGGGCTTAAACCGGGCTGTCAGGGAAGTTTTTATCCGCCTGTATGAAAAAGGATTGATATACCGCGGGCACAGACTGATCAACTGGTGCCCCCGCTGTCAGACTGCCCTTGCCAGTGAGGAAGCACAGAACAGGGAAATAAACGGAAAATTCTGGAGTATTGCTTATAGGCTGGAACAGGGAGAAGGTGAGATCGTTGTTTCCACCACGCGTCCTGAGACCCTGCTCGGGGATACGGCTGTGGCTGTACATCCAGACGATCCGCGCTACAGGAAATGGATCGGAAAAAACGTGATCCTTCCTCTCTTGAACCGGCGTATCCCTGTCATCGCAGATGCACACGCGGACCCGGAAAAAGGGAGCGGGGCGGTGAAGATCACCCCTGCTCATGATTTTGAAGATTTCGAGGTGGGAATAAGACATGGACTTGAGCAGGTCCAGGTGATCGATGAAAGCGGGCGCATGAATGAAAATGCCGGTCCTTACAGGAATCTTGACCGGTTCAAAGCAAGGGAGAAAATACTGGAGGATCTCAAGAAACTTGGGCTTTTTAGAGGAGAGGAACCCCGTCGGATCCCTGTTCCTCACTGCTACTGCTGCGATACGGTCATCGAACC